>JBDTGE010000200.1:0-8396 GCA_039937575.1 Jatrophihabitantaceae bacterium | reverse complement strand
GCGCCTCGTGCTGCCCCGCCCGGTCGTCGACCGGATGGAGTACCTGTTCGAGGTCGAGGACCACAACGAGCACCGCGAGACGGTGACTGATCCGACCAACCCGCTGCGCGCGCCCGGGGCGTTCGGCGAGAAGTCCGTGCTCGAGTTCCCCGAGTACACCCCGCCGGCCTGGCTGGACCGAGACCCGGCGGCGATGACGGGCGTCCCGATCGAGGTGGCGAGCGAGTCGCTGGTCGACACGGTGACCGGCGAGCTCTGGACGATCGGCGGGCTGGCCGAGGCCGAGGCCGCCCCGTTGCTCGTCGCGCACGACGGGCCGGAGTACGCGAACCTCGGCTCGCTGACGCGCTACCTCGCCGCCCTGGTCGGGTCCGGCGAGCTGCCCCCGCTGCGCATCGCCCTGCTCGCTCCCGGCGACCGAAACCGTTGGTACGGCGCCGATCCGTCCTACGCCCGCGCGCTGTGCGAACAGGTCGTCCCGGCGCTGGCCGCCCCCACGACCGTACGGGTCGGGCTGGGCGTCAGCCTCGGTGCGCTCGCGATGATGCACGCCCACCGGCTGTTCCCCGGCGTGTTCGACGGCCTGTTCCTGCAGTCCGGCAGCTTCTTCACCCCTGACCTGGACCCGCAGGAGCAGCGGTTCTCCCGGTTCGATCCGGTGACGCGGTTCGTCGCCGATGTGGCCCAGGCGATCACCGATCCCCATCCGGTCCCGGTCGCGATCACTTGCGGGATCGTCGAGGAGAACCTGGCCAACAACCGGGCCATGGCCGCGGCGCTGGATCGACTCGGGTACCCCGTGACGGTGCACGAGGATCGCGACGCCCACAACTACGTGGCCTGGCGCGACGCGCTCGACCCGAGCCTGACCGAGCTACTGCAGAAGGTGAGCGGGCATGCGACGTGAGGAGCTGGGCGTCGAGCCCCTCGGACCGGCGACGACGCTGATCGCGTACGGCCACTTCGGCCGTCCGGTACTGGTGTTCCCGTCCGAGCAGGGGCGGGCGTGGGACTTCGAGAACAACGGCATGGTCGGCGCGGTCGCGGAGTTGATCGACGCCGGACGGGTCAAGCTCTACTGCGTCGACAGCGCCGACGCCGCGACGTGGTCGGACCACTCCGTGCCGCTGGAGGAACGCGCGCGGCGCCACGACGAGTACGAGAACTGGGTGATGTCGCGGGTCGCGCCGCGCATCGCCGAGGACTGTGATGGCGAGATCGATGAGATCGTCACCGTGGGCTGCAGCCTCGGCGCCTATCACGCGGCCAACTTCGCGCTCAAGCACGCGGACCTGTTCCCGCTCGCGCTGTGCTTCTCCGGCAACTACGACCCGTCGACGTGGAACGGCTGGGGCGGGCGCGGCGAGGCGGCCTACTTCAGCAACCCGATGGACTACGTCGCGCACCTCGAGGGCGAGCACCTGGACTGGCTGAGGGCCAGGGTCAACCTGTTGCTCGTCGTCGGCCAGGGCTCGTGGGAGGTCGACCCGACGCAGTCGCTGCCGAGCGCGCGGGCGTTCGCCGATCGCCTGGCCGAAAAAGGGATTCGGCACGAGCTCGACGTCTGGGGCTTGGACGTCCCGCACGACTGGCCGTCCTGGCGTGCCCAGTTCGCCCACCACCTGCCGCGGTTCTGCTGAAGGGACGTCCGATGCCGGATACCACCCACCTGATCGGGTTGCTGCTGGGCACCGAGGACGACTGGCCGCGCGCGTTCGAGGCGATCGTCCGCCGGCTGGGCGCGGTGACCGACGCGAACGACGTCGAGCACCGCTACGACGTCGAGCGGGTGACCATCGAGCCGTTCGACCTGCGCTACAAGCCCCGCTACGACCTGGTCATCGACCGGCTGGCGTACTGGTACTACCACCCGCGCGAGTGGTTGAAGAAGGTCGCGCTGATGGACGACGTGTACCTGCTCAACAGCCCGTTCACCTTCCAGAGCATGGAGAAGCACGCGGCCTACTGCGCGATGATGCGGCTCGGGCTGAAGGTGCCCGAGACGGTCCTCGTCCCGTTCAAGAACCCGCTTGATCACGACAAGTACGCCTACACGTCAGCCCAGTACAACCAGCCGTTCGACCTGGACACCATCGCCGACCATCTCGGTTATCCGATGTTCATGAAGCCCTACGACGGTGGCGCATGGGTGGGGGTCAGCCACATTCGCAACCGGGGCGAGCTGCACAAGGCCTACGACGAGTCGGGCCAGCGGCTGATGCACCTGCAGAAGGCGGTCGACGGGTACGAGGTCTTCGCCCGCAGCCTGTCCATCGGCGCCGAGACGATGGTGATGAAGTTCGACCCGGATCAGCCGATGCACGGTCGCTACTCGATCGCCCACAACTTCCTGGACGAGCAGACCGGGTCGGAGGCGGTGACCATCGGCCGGCTGGTGAACGCGTTCTTCCGCTGGGAGTTCAACTCGTGCGAGACGCTGATCCGCGGCGGTGAGGTCTACCCGATCGACTACGCCAACGCCTGCCCGGACGTCGCGATCACCAGCCTGCACTACTACTTCCCGTGGGCGATCAAGGCGCTGGTCAAGTGGTCGGTCTTCTGCACGGCGACCGGCCGCGCGACCCGCTATGACCTGGATACGCGCAGCTACTTCGAGATTGGTGACCGCACGGACCTGTCGTACGAGCAGAAGCTGGCCGGCTATCGCGAGCTGGCCGACGCCTACTTCGACGTGGAGCGGTACGCCGAGTTCTGCGCCAGCCGGCTCGGGCACCTGGACGAGATCGTGCTCGAGTGGGTCGAGGGCCCGGACTTCGACCAGCTGCTCGTCGAGACGGTCAAGTCCACCTTCCCGGCCCACGAGCACGAGGAGTTCATCGCGCACTACCGCGGGTTGCTGGCCGCCTGGGCCGTGGACGAGCGGACCCGCCTGGCCTGAGCCTCGATGCACGATCGTCTCGTGAACGCGATCTTGTTGCGGTTGTGCGGTCGTGGCACCGGTGCTGCAACAAGATCCCCGACGAACGGCAGGCCGGCGCAGGCTACCCATTCGGTCGCGTGCCGCTCCTCAGAAGACGCGGACTCAGTCGAGCGGCCAGGTGTGGACCGGCTCGTTGGTGTGCATGTTCTCGACGTAGCGCCGCAGCATCTCGCGCAGCGCGTCGCGGCGATCCAGCGGCCGCTTGCTGTCGTCGATGTTGTGGAAGGTCCGCGCCTGCCATTCGGCGCCGTTCAGGTGCGTGATGCAGCGCGACTCGATGATGCCGAGCAGCCGCGCACTCACTGCTGAGTCCACGCCCCACGCGTCCAACCCCTGATGGGCCAGCGGCAGCAGCCGACGCAGCACCAGCTCGGTCGCCGGCACCTCACCCAGCCCGGGCCAGTACAGGTGCGCGTTGATGCCGTCCTTGGCGCCGGTGTTGAAGTTGTCCTCGGCCGCGGTGAACGACATCCGGGTCCAGATCGGCCGGTCCTCCTCCGAGAGCGTCCGCAGCAGCCCGTAGTAGAACGCCCCGTTGGCCAGGACGTCCACCACCGACGGCCCGGCCGGTAGCACCCGGTTCTCCACGCGCAGGTGCGGCTTGCCGCGGTAGACGTCATAGACCGGCCGGTTCCAGCGGTACACCGTGCCGTTGTGCATCCGCAGCTCACCCAGCGTCGGGGTGTCGCCGCGGTCGAGGACCTCGACCGGGTCCTCGTCGTCGCAGATCGGCAGCAGCGCCGGGAAGTACAGGACGTTCTCCTCGAACTGGTCGAAGATAGAGGTGATCCACCGCTCGCCGAACCAGACCCGCGGGCGCACGCCCTGCGCCTTTAACTCCTCGGGCCGGGTGTCGGTGGCCTGCTCGAACAGGGCGATCCGGGTCTCGCGCCACAGCTCCTTGCCGAACAGGAACGGCGAGTTGGCGCCGAGGACCAGTTGGACGCCGGCCATGCACTGCGCCGCGTTCCACGTCGGGGCGTACTGCTGCGGGCTGACCTGCAGATGGAACTGGACGCTGGTGCAGGCGGCCTCGGGTGCGATGGTGTCCGCGTGCGTGGACAGCCGTTGGATGCCGTCGATGCTGATGTGCAGGTCCTCGCCCCGCGCCGCGAACACCTGCTCGTTGATCAGCGCGTACCGCGGGTTGGCGCTGAGCGTCTCGCCGGTCAGGTGGTCCGGCGTGAGCGTCGGCAGCATCCCGATCATGACGATGTGCGCGCCCAACTCGTTCGAGCGCTTCTCGGCGTCGTTGAGGCTGGCTCGCAGGTCGGTCTCCAACTCGTCCGCGCTCGATCCGGCCAGCGTTCGCGGCTGCACGTTGATCTCGATGTTGAACTGGCCGAGCTCGGTCTGGAAGTCGTCGTTCGCGATCGCGTTGAGGATCTCGGCGTTGCGCATCGCGGGGTCCTGGTGCTCGTCAACCAGGTTGAACTCGATCTCGACCCCGGTCATCGGCCGGTCGAAGTCGAACTTGGACTCGGTCAGCATCCGGGACAGGACGTCCAGACAACGTCGAACCTTGGCGCGGTAACGCTGGCGATCCTTGCCGCTGAACTCGGTCCGCGCGACGTCCACACCCATCGAACACCTCCAGACCCCGGGTCACTGCGGCCCGAACTAGAGCGTGTCAGATATCCCCTCGTACGTCACGACCTCGGCCGGCCGAACCGGGTCGGGTTCGCTCGCCCCGAGCCGAGCGACCGCACGGCGGTCGACCAGCCACGACGCGGTCCACACCAGCCAGCCGAGGATGACGATGAGCGCGAAGCTGATCAGCCGGTACACCAGCACGCCGGCGGTTGCCGACACCGTGCTGACGCCGCCGCTGGTCAGTGCGATGATCATCGCCGCGTCGACGACCCCGAAGCCGCCCGGCAGCAGTGACAGGCTCGAAGCGCTCATCCCGGCGACGTAGGCGACCATGACGAGCACGACGGTCGAGCGGCCGGCGCCGACGGCGTGGCACGACGCGATCAGGCAGGCCAGGTCGGCCACCCAGTTGAGGCCGGCGAAGCCGAGCCCGGCCCACCAGTCCCGCGAACGTGGCTTGATCGCGCTGACCTCGCGGGCGAACCGCTGCAGCGCGGCGAGCCCGGCGTCGGGAGCACGGTGCAGGATCCGGTTGGTCCGCACCAGGCCGCGGCCGGCGACCCGCCACACCACGTCGGAGCGACGCCGTCGGATGACGAGGGCAGCTACACCCACAGCGACGACGCCGGCGACGATCGCCAGCGAGCTGAAGCCACCGCTGTCGGCCAGTACCGCGCAGGTCACGGCCAGGATCGCGAAGGCGACGGTGCTCAGCACGCCGGAGGCCAGCACCGTGAACCCGGCGGCCGGGACACTCGCCCCCCACGAGCGCAGCCGCTTGAACACGTAGCCGGACGACAGCGCGGCGCCACCGGGCAACGTGACGCTGACCGCGTTGGCCGCGTAGGTGAGCGCCAGCATCTTGCCGATCGACGCGCGCTGGCCGCCGGCCGAGAGCATCCGTCGCTGGACGCGGGCGAACGCCGCCATGGAGACGAGTTCGGCCGCGATCGCCAGGGTCAGCCACCGGACGTCCGGGCGGGCCAGGGCACCGACCGCACGGCTGAGGTACGGCCAGACGAGGATGACTTCGACGATCAGCAGGACCCCGAACGCGGCCAGCGCGACGCGCCGCCAGTACCGGACCCGGGACACCGCCGGGCGGGTGGCCACGGTCGGCCGGGCCGCTTCACCCGCGACCGGACGCGCTCGTCGCGTGGTGTCGACGACCGGCAGGTACGCGAGGCAGGTCATGCGAAGGCGGCTCGACTGGAGTCGTCGTCCGAGTCGACGGGCGACGGGCGACCGGCCAGCCACTGCTGCGTCAGCCGGTAGCCGTCGTCGATCAGACGGCGGGTCTCACGGAAGTCGAGCGGGTTGGTGGCCGAACTGGCGGCGGGCGGGAGCAGATAGACCTCACCCTGAGCTGCCTTCGCATCGCGCCGGGCCGTCGACTCCAGGATCTGACCGAGTGCGTGATAGGCCATTGCGAGCGGGCCGCGCAGGGACGGTGTGCGTTCGTCGGAGATCGCGGCAGGCAACACGTAGCTCACCTCCGCACCGAGCGCTTCGGCTTGCAGTACCGGGATGTCGGCGCCGACACCGCCGTCGATCAGGCGAAGTGAGCCGCGCTGAACGGGTGGGAAGATGCCGGGGAACGCGGAGGACGCGAGCAGGGCCGAGGTGGTGTCACCGTCGGACAGCACGATTGGCTCGCCGCTCATCAGCTCGGTCGCCACGACGTACGCGGGGATCGCGGTGTCGCTCAGGACCGGGGGGACGAAGTCGGTCTGCAGCAACTCGATCAGGGGGCGCGAGTCCAGCAGCCCGTCGCTTCGTCCGATGACGGCCCGGGCAAGGTTACGGACAGAGATCCGGGCGACGTTGCGACGGCGCAACGTCAGCCAGAGGTCCTCGAGTCGCTGCACGCCGCTCGCGCCCGGTTCGGTTGCGAACGCGACCGCGTTCAGAGCACCGGCGGACGTGCCGATGACGAAGTCGGGGGAGATCGCGGCCTCGGTCAGCGCGCGGAGCATGCCGACCTGGGGCGCGCTGAGGCTGCCGCCACCCTGGAACACGAACGCGGTCCGGCGACCGGTCGTGCCCGAACCCGTTGGCGGCACGGTGTCCGCCGTCGACTGGTCCATCGCTGCCTCCGGTGTGAATCAGCCCAGTTAACCTTTCAAGTTCGGTCATGTCCTTCCTATTCCGGGCGCGAAGTCATTTTTTGTTTGCGGCTGTCCGGGGGCGGGAAGGCGCGATTCAGGCCGCAGTTTCGGGCCCGTGGTTCCGGCCGGTTGTCCGTCGTGACGGCCGGGCCGGTCGTAGACGCATCGCCCTCCAAACCACGTGGGGCGGTGCGTTCTGCCGCGTGTGGGCCGATCTGGTTCGGGCGCGATCGAACCGGCCCGCGGCCGAGGGCATCATCGCCTTCGCGTTCGACCCGGTCGAGCGGTCAGGACGGCGCCGGGACGGGCGAGAGGTAGACACGGAGCTCGCCGGGCCATTGCGCGGCCAGCCGCTCGCCGATCTGGGCGAGGGCGCCTTCGACGCCGGGGACGTCGAGCCCAGGCTCCAGGACGACGGTTCCGGTGACGAGAACCGCGTGCGGCCCGGTGTAGACCACGACGAGGTCCGGTACCGCGAGGATGCCGTCCTGATCGGTAATGCGCCGACGCATGGCGGTGATCACCTCGGCAGCGATGCTCCGGTCGGTCAGCAGTTCGCGGTTGACGTGCAACAGCGCGACGGTCGTCAGCAGCAGCACGAACCCGATGACCAGGCTGGCGATGGCGTCGGCCCGTGGGTCACCGGTCAGCTGGTGGACGGCCAGTCCGAGGATGCCGACTACGCTGCCGAGGACCGCGGCCGCGTTGTCGAAGATGAGCGTGCGGGCCCCGGCGTCGGAGGTCTGGCGCAAGCCGCGCCGGAAGCCGATCCGCCCGACGATCGCCGAGCGGCGCAGCGGTGCGACCGCGGCGACGAGCGTCCACCCGTCGGCCACGGCGATCACGGCCAGGACGAGGTACCCGAGCAGGTACGCCTCACCGTGTGCAGGCTGGGTGAACGCCCTTACGCCGTAAGCGATCGAGACGACGCCGCCACCGACGAACACTCCGACCGAGGCGAGCAAAGACCAGAAGAACGCTTCGCGCCCGTGGCCCAGCGGGTGCGCGTCGTCGGCCGGTCGCGCGGACCGCCTGACCCCGAGCAGCAGGAACAGCTCTACGCCCGCGCCGGCCAGGCTCTGCGCGGCTTCGGCGAACAGGACCGCCGACCCGGTGGAGTTGGCGGCGATGGACAGGATGACCGTCTCGGCCAGGACCACCGCGAGGGTGATGACCACGGGCCAGGTGCGAGTCGGTTCCGGCTCGTCGGACTGCAGCCGGGCCAGATCGTCGAGCGCATCGGGGCCGGGGTCTCGGCTCGAGCTCGGGTTTGCCTCGGGTGAGATCGCGGAGCTCCGTTCAGGTTGATGGATATCGCGCTCGTGATCGTGAGCGCGGCTTTCGGACCGATCGTGCATCCGCTGTCGTGCCGGTTCGTCATCCTCGCCACGCCCGGGCTGATCACCGGGCGCAGCCGGCGATCAGGACGGTCGAGGGTCTGGTCCGAAGCGCCCGCTCCGCGCGTCAGCGGGCCGCCCACACCGCCAGCACGATAGCGGCGACGTCTTCGGTCACCGCGCCCGGCAGGTCCTGATCGAACATGTTCGACGCCCGTCTTCGCCCGGCCGCGCCGAGCCAGGCACCGGCGGCGGCCCCGCCCGAACCGAACAGCGCGGCCAGTACGGCGTGAGCTGAGGACTGCCCGTCGCGGCGGGCCAGCAGCGCACCGCCGACACCGCCGAGCGTGAGCCGGGTCAGCAGACCGGCCGGTTCGAGCCGGCTCGGCGTCCGGGGCAGCTTGTCACCGATCAACT
>JBDTGE010000199.1:0-9787 GCA_039937575.1 Jatrophihabitantaceae bacterium | reverse complement strand
TCCCGGATGTACCGCGGCTGCAACTGGATCGTCGTGCCCTCGACGTCCAGTGGGCGGCCGGTGGCGATGGTGCGCTGGCGCCGCCGGACCGCCTCGGCGATCACCGCGGCCATCCGCTCGTCGCCCTTGAGGCCCTCGACCGCGGCCGGCTCGACCGCGGTCGCGACCACGCCCGGATAGAGCTCGCCCGGCGTGGACATGACCACCGCGTCGGCCTCGCCCAGCGCCGGCAGCACCTGGTCGATGTAGCGCAGGAACACCCGGTTGGGTCCGACCAGCAGCACGCCCGAGCGGGCGACCCGCTCGCGGTTGGCGTACAGGAGGAAGGCAGTGCGGTGCAGCGCCACCGCCGTCTTGCCGGTTCCCGGCCCGCCCTGCACGACGAGGACGCCCGGCAGCGGCGCGCGGATCACCTTGTCCTGGTCGGCCTGGATCGTCGCGACGATGTCGCGCATCTGCCCGCTGCGTACGGCGTCCAGGCTGGCGAACAGCGCGCCCTCCCCGACGACGACGTGACCACCTTCGACCCCGGACTGCTCGAAGCCGACCAGATCGAGCACCTCGTCCTGGACGCCGGTCACCCGGCGGGCCGTTGTCGAGATCTGCCGCCGCCGCAGCACGCCGGCTGGCCGGGCCGACGTCGCCTGGTAGAACGGCTCGGCCGCGGGCGCCCGCCAATCGACGAGCAGCTCCTGCCGGGCCTCGTCGGAGATGCCGATCCGGCCGATGTACCGGCGGGCCCCGTCGACCAGGTCGAGCCGGCCGAAACAGAGCCGTTGCTCGACGTTCTGCAGCGCCCGCACCCGCTGGGAGTACAGCCGCAGGAACGCATCGCGCTCGGCGCGCGCGCCCGGGGTGCCGACGGTCAGCCCACGCACCGTGCGGTCCAGGGTCACCGTCGCCTGGGCCAGCAGCTCGTCCAGCTGCCCGTAGAGCCGGCTCACGTGCGCCTGCTCGGCCGCGATCTCGCCGGCGGCGACCGCCGAGTCTGCGGTACCGGGTCGGACGTCGGTGATGGCCTGCTCCTTCGCGAAAAGCATCAGGTTATCGGCTGGGGTCGGACACCGGTGTCGTCGGCCCGAGCCGTGCGCGCGTCCCGGGTGCGGCGTTTCACCTACTCTGGGGTACCTGGCGGCGCCGGGACCCGGAGCCGCATCACCGCGACGATCACGAGGGCACGCATGAACCTGAGCCTGACCGCCGACGAACTCGCCTTCCGTGAGCGGATGCGGACGTTCTTCAGCACCCAGATCCCCGCGGGCGTTCGCGAGCGCAGCGCGGCCGGCGAGGTCAGCGCGGAGGACATCACCGCGACCCAGCAGATCCTTAACGCGAACGGCCTGGCGGTCCCGTACTGGCCGCTCGAGTGGGGCGGCCAGGACTGGACCGCGGTCCAGCGGCACATCTGGCGCGATGAGATGCAGCTCGCGTCGGTCCCGGAGCCGCTCGCGTTCAACACGGCCATGGTCGGTCCGGTGATCGCCACGTTCGGTTCCCAGGAGCAGAAGCAGCGGTTCCTGCCCCCGACCGCGAACCTGGACATCTGGTGGTGTCAGGGCTTCTCCGAGCCCGAGGCCGGCTCGGACCTCGCGTCCCTGAAGACGCAGGCCGTGCGCGACGGCGAGGAGTACATCGTCAACGGACAGAAGACCTGGACGACGCTGGCTCAGTACGCCTCGTGGATCTTCTGCCTGGTCCGCACCGACACCACGGCGGCCAAGCGGCAGGCCGGGATCTCGTTCATCCTCATCGACATGGCGACGCCGGGCGTCACCGTGCGGCCGATCAAGCTGATCGATGGCGGCTTCGAGGTCAACGAGGTCTTCTTCCAGGACGTCCGCGTGCCGGCAGAGAACCTCGTGGGCGATGAGAACGCGGGCTGGAGCTACGCCAAGTTCCTGCTCGGCAACGAGCGAACCGGCGTGACCCGCATCGGGTTCTCCAAGGTCCGCGTGGCCCGCGCGAAGCAGCAGGCCGCGGAGACCCGGGTCGGCACCGGCACCCTGCTCGACGACCCGCTGTTCGCGGCCCGGCTGGCCGAGCTGGAGAACGAGCTGCTCGCGTTGGAGCTGACCCAGCTCCGCGTCGTCGCGAGCTCGTCCGGGGGCAAGCCGAACCCCGCGTCCTCGCTGCTCAAGCTACGCGGTTCGGAGCTGCAGCAGGCGGCGACCGAGATCCTGATGGACGTGGCCGGGCCGGACTCGCTGCCCGTCGGTGCCGCGGACATCGAGTCGCCCGACTGGGCACAGGAGTCCGCGCCGACCTACCTCAACTACCGCAAGACCTCCATCTACAGCGGATCGAGCGAGGTGCAGCGCAGCATCATCGCCTCCTCGATCCTCGGATTGTGACGGCGCGCCATGGACTTCGAACTCAACGACGAACAGCACATGCTGCGGGATGCGGCCGGCAAGGCGCTCGCCTCGGACATCACCAAGCGCAACGCGATCACCGCCACTGAGCTGGGTTGGAGCCAGGATGTCTGGAAGCAGCTGGCCGAGATGGGTGTGCTCGGGCTGCCTTTCGCCGAGTCGGACGGCGGCAGTGGCGCCGGCCCGATCGAGACCATGGTCGTGATGACCGAGATCGGGCGCACGCTCGCGCCTGAGCCCTATCTGGACGCCGTGCTCGTCGCCGGTGGGCTGGTCGCGGCCGCGGGCACCGACGCCCAGCGTGCCGCCTACCTGACCCGGATCGCCGAAGGAACCGTGCTGCTGGCCCTCGCCCACGCCGAGCCGGGCACCCGCTGGCCGAGCGCGCAGGTCGCGACCACGGCCAAGAAGACCGACGACGGCTGGACGCTGACCGGACACAAGAACCCGGTCCTGCATGGTGATTGTGCCGATGTGTTGATCGTCAGCGCGAGCCTGCCCGACGGTGGCGTCGGCCTGTTCCTCGTCGACGCGGACGCCACCGGCGTGGCCCGCAAGACCTACGCCACGCACGACGGGCTCCGCGGCGCGCAGGTCGAGTTGACCGACGCCCCCGGCGAGCAGCTCGGCGCCGGCGACGCCACTGCGGCGATCGTCGACTCCGACGTCCGCGCGCAGGCCGCGCTGTGCGCCGAAGCGATAGGCGCGATGACTGAGGCCCTGCGGCTGACTACCGACTACCTCAAGCAGCGCAAGCAGTTCGGCGTGACGCTGTCGACGTTCCAGGCGCTGACCCATCGGGCGGCCGACATGTACGTCGCGCTCGAACTCGCGTCGAGCATGAGCCTGTACGCGAACATGTCACTCGCCGACGGCGTCGTGGACCCGATCATCGCCTCTCGCGCCAAGCTGGCCGTCGGCCGCACCGCCCGGCTCATCGGCCAGGAGGCCATCCAGCTGCACGGCGGCATCGGCATGACCGCCGAGTACGCGGTCGGGCACTACGTCTCCCGGCTCACCGCGATCGGCCACACGCTCGGCAGTACCGAGGATCACCTGCGGGTGCTGACCGCCGACGTCGCCGGACACGAGATGCTCACGCTCACCGACTGACCCGCTACGGTCAGTAGATGTTCGCCCCGAGCGACGACCGACGACCGCTGATCCTGGTCGGCGTGGACGGTTCGGAGACCTCGATGAGGGCCGGCGCGTACGCGGCGGGCATGGCCAGCCGGCAGAACTCCCGGCTCACCTGCCTGTACGTGCACTCCCCCAACGTGCTCGGCGCGAGCGTCCCGGCGGTGGTCGCGGCCACGGTGGAGCACAACTCGACGATCGCGCAGGAGCTGCGGGAGATGATCGAGGCCCAGGCTCCACAGTTGGGCCTGGTGGTCACGTTCGTCGAGCGGTACGGCAGCCCGTACGCCGCGCTCGTACAACTCGCGGACGAGATACGGGCCGACGCCATCGTGGTCGGCGCCTCGACCAAGTCCGGCCATCGCTTCGTCGGCTCGCTCGCGACCCATCTGGTGCGGGACGCGCGCTGGCCGGTCATCGTCGTCCCGTGAGCGCGGCGAATCAGCGCTGATCAACTGCCGGTTGTGGTCGCATAGCCACCAGAACCCGCAGCTGATCACGACCACGCGGCCGCAGACACCGAAGCAACTCGTCCCGTTACCGCACGAGTCGGGCCCGTAGGTAAGGCGCGGTGACCGAGCCGCCCATCCGCGACACCGTTTCGGGCGTTCCCGCGGCGACGATCTGCCCGCCGGCCGCGCCGCCGCCCGGCCCGAGATCGATGACCCAGTCGGCTGCCGCGGCGACGTCCATGTCGTGCTCGACCAGGACCACGGTGCTGTCGGCCGCGACCAGCCCGTGCAGCTGGCGCATCAGCACCTCGACGTCGGCCGGGTGCAGTCCGGTCGTCGGTTCGTCCAGCAGGTACAGGGTGTTCCCGCGGCGTGCGCGCTGCAGCTCGGTCGCCAGCTTGATCCGTTGGGCCTCCCCGCCGGACAGTGTGGTGGCGGGCTGCCCCAGTCGCAGGTAGCCCAGGCCCACGTCGGCGAGGGTGCGCAGGCTGCGGGCGGCCGCGGGCACGTCGGCGAGGAAGTCGGCCGCCTGCTCGACCGTGAGCTCGAGGACGTCGGCGATGGTGCGGCCGCGGTAGGTGACCTCGAGCGTCTCGGGGTTGTAGCGCGCGCCGTGACAGGTCGGGCAGGGGGCGTACGTCCCGGGCAGGAAGAGCAGCTCGACCGAGACGAACCCCTCGCCCTCGCAGGTGTCGCAGCGGCCACCCTTCACGTTGAAGGAGAACCGTCCGACGCCGTAAGCACGTCGTTGCGCCTCCGAGGTGGCGGCGAACACTCTGCGCACCGCGTCGAACAGGCCGGTGTACGTCGCGAGGTTCGACCGGGGCGTGCGGCCGATCGGCTTCTGGTCGACCTGCACGAGGCGATCGATCCGGTCCAGCCCGCGCGCGCTGACCGGGTGCGCCGCGTCGACCGGGACGTCGTCGTCCGGCCCGCCGTCCTCGTCCGTGCCGTCGTCGTGCCTGACCTGCAGGTGCTCGGCCACGACGTCGGCCAGCACCTGGCTGATCAACGTCGACTTACCCGAGCCGGACACTCCGGTGACCACGGTGAACACGTTGAGCGGCAGCTCGAGCGACACGTCCACCAGGTTGTGCCGGAAGATCCCGCTGAGCCCGATCCAGGCGCTCGGCTCGCGGGGCGCATCGCGGCCGGCCACGACGTCGGCCGGGAACAGAAAGCGTCGGGTGATCGAGGCGTCCACGTCGGCCAGCCCGGCCACCGCTCCGCTGTAGACGACCCGCCCGCCGTGCTCGCCCGGACCGGGACCGACGTCGACGATCCAGTCCGCCCGCCGGATGACCTCCAGGTCGTGCTCGACGACGAACAGCGAGTTACCGGCCGCCAGCAAGCGATCCAGCGCGCCGAGCAGCGCCGCGGTGTCGACCGGGTGCAGTCCCGCGGACGGCTCGTCCAGCACGTAGAGGACGCCGAACAGCCCCGACCGCAGCTGGGTCGCCAGCCGCAGCCGCTGCATCTCGCCGGCCGACAGAGTGGGCGTGGAGCGATCCGAGCTCAGGTAGCCCAGGCCGAGTTCGGCGAGTGCGGCCGCTCGCTCGACGACGTCCCGCGCGAGCACGCCGGCGGCCTCGGCGACCGCCGGGGCATCGTCCCCGGCGGGTGCCGTCTCGACCGTGGGCCGCAGCACCGCGACGAGCTCGGTCAGGGGCAGCGCCGTCAGCTCGGTGATGTCGTACCCGGCGAAGCGCACCGCGAGCGAGGCGGGCTGCAGCCGCTTGCCGTGGCAGACCGGGCACGACGCCGATTCGAGGAACCCCGCGACCCGCTGGCGCAGGGTCGCGCTCTGCGTCGTCGCGTAGGTGTGCAGCACGTAGTCCTTGGCGCTGAGGTACATCCCCTCATACGGACGTTGGATCCGGCCGGCCTCGCGCTCGGCGTGCACGGTGACGACCGGGCGCTCGTCGGTGAACAGGATCCAGTCGCGCTGCTCCTGCGGCAGCCGCGACCACGGCGCATCGACGTCGTAGCCGAGGACGGCGAGGATGTCCCGGTAGTTCTTGCCCTGCCAGGCACCGGGCCAGGCCGCGATGGCCCGGTCCCGGATCGACAACGACGGATCGGGCACGAGCGAGGACTCGGTCACCGTGTGGACGCGGCCGAGTCCGTGGCACTCGGGGCAGGCGCCGGCGACGGTGTTGGGCGAGAAGGCGTCCGAGTCGAGTCGTTCGGCGCCGGGCGGGTAGCGGCCCGCTCGCGAGAAGAGCATCCGCAGCGAGTTCGAGATCGTCGTGATCGTGCCGACCGACGAGCGTGACGTCGGAGCGCCGCGGCGCTGCTGCAGGGCGATGGCCGGTGGCAGTCCGGTGATGTCGTCGACGTGCGGCGCACTCGCCTGTTCGATGAGCCGGCGCGCGTACGGCGCGACCGATTCGAGGTAGCGCCGCTGCGCCTCGGCGTAGATCGTCCCGAACGCCAGCGACGACTTGCCCGAGCCGGACACGCCGGTGAACACGACCAGGGCATCGCGCGGCGCCACGACGTCGACCCCGGCCAGGTTGTGCTCGCGGGCGTTGCGGACCCGGACGTAGGCGTCCGGGGGCGGTGAGGTCATGGCCGCCCCAGCCTAGTTGCGGTCGCCGGCCCCCCGGCGCAGTCCGACCCCGCGGGCAGGATGGGGACGTGTGCACCGGAGTAAACACTCACCTCCGTGTCGCGGACCCTGGTGACCAGGGCAAGGTGATCGGGTGAGCGAGCCCGGAGTCGACGTAGGCGGGACCTCGGCCGTGTTGGCTGACCTGATGGCCCACGGCGTTGGTCCCGGCGACTGGATCGGGCTGGCCGTGGCTTCCGGCATCGGCGTCGGGCTGGCGGCCGGGGCGCACGTCGTGGGTCGGGCCTGCGCCGATCCGGTGGACCTGGTCGCGCAGCTCGAGTCGGCGCTGCACCCCCGCTGGATCTGGTGGGACGCCCGGACGCCGGCGTCGCTCGCGGCGGGCGGGTTGCGCGCGGCCCGATGCTGGGACGTGGCCGCGGTCCACCGCCTGCTGTTCGGTGGCTGGCGGGCCGCCCCGGACGTGGCCTGGGCGTCGCTGCACGGGCTGCCGATCGCCGACCTGCCGACGACCGGGCAGCTCGACCTGCTCGGGCTGGCCGGCGACGACGGACCCGACCTGAGCACAGCAGTCCGGCCGGACGGGTACCTGCGGCCGGAGTGGGTCAGCGACGGCTGGGCGCGCAGCGCCGACCGCCTGGCCGACTGGGCCCGGACGGCGGCCATCGCGGCGGCGCGGCAGCTCGAGCAGCTGCGGGCCACCCCAGCCGACGGCGATCCGCTGTCGACGGCCTGGTCGGAGTCGGCGGCCGAGATGCTGTGCACGGAGCTGCAGGCCGACGGCCTACCGATCGATCGCGACCGGGCCGAGCAGCTGATCGCTGCGTCCGCCGGCCCGCGCCCGCGCGACGAGGCCGACGCCACACGCATCCGGGCCGAACGCGACGCCGCGGTGCTGGCCCACGTGCCCGGCGCTCGTGGCGTCGACCTGCGCAACCCGGCCCAGGTGAGGGCGATGCTCGCCACCATCGGCTTCGAGCTGCCCGACACCCGCTCGTGGCGGCTAGAGCCGTTCCGCCGCAGCCATCCGGTGATCGGTCCGTTGCTCGCCTGGCGCAAGGCCGAGCGGATCTCGACCACGTACGGCTACGGCTGGCTCGAGGCCAACGTCGGGACGGACGGTCGGCTGCGGGGCGGCTGGACCGGAAGTGACGGCGCCGCCGGGCGGATGACGGCCCAGGCCGGGCTGCACAACCTGCCGGCCGAACTGCGCCCGGCCGTGGCCGCCGAACCCGGCCACGTGCTGGTCCGGGCCGACCTCGGCCAGATCGAACCGCGGGTGCTGGCGGTGGTCTCCGGCGACGCGGCGTTCGCCCGCGCCGGTCTCGAGAACGACCTGTACGCGCCGGTTGCCGCGCGGCTCGGCGTCGAGCGGCCGATCGCGAAGGTGGCCGTGCTGGCCGCGATGTATGGCCAGACCTCCGGCTCGGCCGGGGAGGCGCTCAAGGGCATGCAGGCCGCGTACCCGGACGCGATGCGCTACCTCGATGCCGCGTACGACGAGGGTCGTGCCGGCCGTGGGGTGCGCACCCACGGCGGGCGTCTGGTCCGGATGCCCGCTTTGCCCGAGGACCTGGACGAGGCCGGCGTCCGCTCGGCCCAGGCGGCGCGCGGGCGCTACGCGCGCAACGCGGTGATCCAGGGCGCCGCTGCGGAGTTCTTCAAGACCTGGGCGGTGATCGTCCGGGCTCGGGCGGCGGCACTCGACGCGCGGATCGTGCTCTGCCTGCACGACGAGCTGCTGGTGCACGCTCCCCGCGAGCGGGCCGATGCGGTCGCCGACCTGCTGCGGGTGTGCCTGAACGAAACGGCCGGACGCTGGCAGGCCGGCCACACGTCGGTGCGGTTCGTCGCCGACATCAGCGTCCTCGAGCGCTGGTCCGACGCCAAGCCGGTGCCCGCACCGAACTAGGGAAGCGCGGCTGGTGATCTTGTTGCGTCTCAGCTGCCCGGACGACCGGCTCGCAACAAGATCACGTACCCCACCGCGCGCAGCTGGTGATCTTGTTGCGTCTCGGCTGCCCGGACGACCGGCTCGCAACAAGATCGCGTACTCCACCGAGCCCGGCCGGACGCGTGACCGCTAGGCGTGCTCGCGCACGTACCGCAACATTCCCACGACGTCTTCGGGAACCAGCCGACCGATCGCCCCGCTGGAGTAGGTGCTCACGATCACCTTTCCGCTCGGGTCCAGCACGAACCCGGTGGACTGCACGAACCGTGGTTCGGCGTTGACGAACGCACCAGTTTTCGCGGCCAGCTCGTCGGCGTCGGCGCTGTGCCCGACCGGGAAGGTGAGGCCGTGCTTGGCGATCAGGGCCTGGGTCGTGTTCTCGTCGTCGACCGACAACGCGAAGACCTTGGCGCCGACGTCGGCCAGGTCGGCCTGGGCCCGTTGGAAGGCGCGGAGCTGGGCGTTGCAGTACGGGCACCAGGCGCCGCGGTAGAACAGGACGACGCCGAACCCGCCGTCGAACCCGGAGGGCAGCTCGAGCTGTTCGCCGCCCACCAGCGCCAGATTCAGGGTCGGGAAAGGCTGGCCGGGGTTGAGCAGGGGCATGCGGAACTCCAATGGGTCAGGCGATCGGCGGGTACTGCTGGTTGGTGTCCGCGCGCAGCGAGTTCTTACCCCGCGCGACGTCGGCCGGCCCACTCCGATCCGTACCATCAGCGCTATGTCAGCCGTCGGGCCCGGAGGGCCGGACATCGTCGTCCGTCCGCCGGACGTCGTCGTCCGTCCGCTGGACACCGAGTCGGCCGACTGGGTCCGGACGCTCACCGCCGGTGGTCCGACCGGCGAGGCCGCTCTGGCCCGGCTGCACGCGCTGCTGCTGCGGATCGCCCGGGCCGAGGTGTCGCGGCGGCGCGGCCAGCTTCGGCTCGCGGCACCGGAGCTGGACGACATCGCCCACCAGGCCGCGGACGACGCCCTGCTGGCGGTCACCGGCAAGCTCGGACAGTTCCGGGGCGAGAGTCGCTTCACCACGTGGGCCTACCGATTCGTGGTGCTCGAGGTCTCGACCAAGATCGGCCGGCACTTCTGGCGCAACCCGAGCGTGCCGATGGACGCCGAGGACTGGCAGCGGCTGCCGGACCGATTCGGCTTCGACCCGGCCGACGAGGCCCAGTGGCGCGACCTGATCACCGAGCTGCGGCGGGCGGTCGAGCAGGACCTGACCGAGCGACAGCGGCGGGTCTTCGTCGCCATCGTGCTCAACGGTGTGCCCCTGGACGCCGTGGTGGCCGAACTGGAC
>JBDTGE010000198.1:0-2769 GCA_039937575.1 Jatrophihabitantaceae bacterium | reverse complement strand
CGAACGTCCTGCGCCAGTACGACGAGGATGCGGGCCGGCCTCGCCCCGGGCGGGCGGCTGGTCGAGGGCACGTGCGACGAGATCGGTCGCCACGCCGGCTGGGCGCTGCTCGACGCGGACGGGCCGCGGACGCTCACCCTCGCCTGCCGGGTCGAGTCGATCGAGCGCCCGAGCGAGCTGGCCGAACGGCTGCCCAAGGCCCTGATCCACCACAACGTCCCGGGCCAACCGATCCACGCCCTGCTGGCCGACTTCGACGCAGCCTGGGCCGCCGCGGCACCACTGTCGTCGTTCGGCCCACGCCAGCGCTGGATCGCCGCGTGCACGACGCTCGCAACGCAGAGGCCGGTGCGCACCGCCCGGGCCCGACACGGCGAGCTGACCGTGGACTGGCCGGCCGTCGCGCCGTCGTGATCGGCCGTTCCGGCCCACGATGTAGCGCTTGCACCAGGTGGGACGCGGTCAGGCGATCGCGCCCACCCCATCGTCGTAGACGCCCCAGACGAAGCGGCCGGTGCGCAGCGGACCGAGCCCCTCGACGGCGCTCGGCCGCAGCGCTGTGTGCAGGTGGCCGCCGTCGTCGCTGTCGATCATCTTGGTCGGACCGACCGTGATCATCAGCTGCTGCACCGCCGCGCGGGACGGGCCAGGATAGGCGATCAGCTCGGTGTAACCGGCGAGGGCCGCGGCACCGGCGAGATGGCGCACGAGCTCACGGCCGATCCCCTGGCGCTGCCAACCGTCCTCGACCAGAACGGCGATCTCGGCGCTCTCGGAACCGTGACTCGGATCTGTGCTCACCATCGCGGTCGCGACGAGGGCGGCGGGGATGGTTCGGGCCTGCGGTCCGCTGACCACGAAGCTCAGCGGCGCGCGCAGCTGCCGGTCGAGTGCGAGGACCGCCGGGGGTCGGCCACCGAGGCGGTAGCGGCCGAGCAGGGACCGGGCCGAGCAGCGGTGATGCATGACGGCGGCGCCGGCCAGGTCGTGTTCGCTACTGGGACGCACGGTGAGTTCGGCCGCATCCACGCGCAGCTTCCACGGCTCGTGGACCAACGCGGCGGTGCGGGAATCGGTACGGACGACTGCGGGCTGGACTCTCATGGGACAACGCTGTCAGCGCCGTGTTTCCGCTGCGTGTCGATCATGTCGAGAACAGCGAAACTTCCGGCGCGTGGACCGTCAGCGGTTGCGCCGGTCCGGCAGCGAGGGATCGCGCGCCGCGGGTTCAGTGGCGCCGCCGTCGTCGGCCGGCGGCCGGCGATCGAGCGGCTCGGTCTCGGCCGCGAGCAGCGCCAGCTTCTCGGACGTCAGGATGTCGAGCACGTGCTCCTGCACCGCGGCCCGGTAAACCCGCTCCAGCTGCCGGGCCAGCCGAAGCCCCTCGATCGTCAACCCCGCGTAGATCACGCGACGGTCACCGGCGGAGTTGCGCCGGTCGATCAGGCCCTCCTGGCCCATCCGATCGGCGAGCTTGGTGAAGCCGCCGGACGTCATCGACAGGTCCTCGGCCAGGCGGGTCATCGGCATCCGCCGCTTGTCGGCGCGCAGCAACAGGTGCAGCACGGCGAACCACTGACTGGGTACGCCCGAGTCTTCGATCGGGGCAAGCAGGCGCTGTTGGGTGCTCTGCACCCGTCGACTGATCGCTTCCCACTGCGCGAGCGCGTCGTCCTCCGGCACAACCGAGGTCACGTATTGACCGTAGCGGGATCGCGGCGCACGCAGGGCGAAGTTGTCCAGCATTGACCATCCATCGCGGCCAATTGCCGCAAAGGCCGCGAGCGCCGCCGGATCACCTCAGCGGCAGCAACAAGCAGCTGTCGCCGAACTCGTGCCAGCGGTACTGCTCGCGCAGCGCCTCGGTGTACGCCGCGTCGACGAGCTCGGCCCCAGCGACGGCCTGGAGCAGGAACAGGTGCGAAGCGCCGGGAGCGTGCCAGCCGGTGACCAGGCCGGTCACCACCCGGGCCGGGCGGTCCGGTCCGAGGACGAGGTCGGTCCAGCCACCGCTTGCGTGGACCGTTCCGTCGTCGGTGGCCGCGCTCTCCAGCGCCCGGGTGACGGTTGTCCCGACCGCGACGATCCGCCCACCGGCGTGACGAGTGGCGTTCACCAGTCGAGCGGTCGAGGTGGGGACGCGGTAGCGCTCGGCTTGCGGCGGTTCGCCCGGCTCCTGCGAGGACACGCCGGTGTGCAGGGTGATCGGGGCGACGGCGACGCCTCGGACGGCGAGGTCGGTGACGATCCTGGTCGTGAATGGCCTTCCGGCGCTGGGCATTTCGGCGCTGCCCGGTTCGTCGGCGAAGACCGTCTGGTAGTCCGCGAGCGGGTACCGATCGGGCACGTACGCATAGCGGATCGGGCGGCCGTGGCGGGCCAGGTAGCGGGGCACCCCACCGTCGACGGCAATCGCGGCTCGCCACATTCGCGACTGGCCGCCCGGATGAGCGTCGATCAGGCAAACCCTTATCCCGTCGGGGAGTTCGACGCATTCATACCGCCGGACGTCAGGCAGCGGGCCGACCGACGGCCAGGGCGGACGCAGCTCCACCACCCACGAGCCGTCCTCGAGCCGGGTCGAGAAGTGCACGAGGACCGCCGTCCCGTCGGCGCGCGTGCCGTCGACCTCGGCGGCCAGGGTGGCCGAGGTGTTCACGACGAGCAGGTCACCTGGTGTGAGGCACCGGGCGAAGTCGACGAACCGTTCGTGGCGCACGCGGTCGGGGTCAGCGACGAGCAGCCGGACGGCGTCGCGCTCGGGTGGCG
>JBDTGE010000197.1:0-10193 GCA_039937575.1 Jatrophihabitantaceae bacterium | reverse complement strand
CGGTGATCCGCCGTTCGGCGAAGACGCCGAGCGGGTCATACGCAATCCGTTCGGGTGCCTCGCCGTCCCACCACGTCACGACCGGCGCGTCGGGCGCGAGCAGCGGCAGGGTGACCGACTCGGCGTGCAGGGCCAGGCGTCCGTACATGCGCAGCACGACCGACTCGACCGGGCCGTAGCGCCCGCCGATCTCGACCTCGGCGTCCAGGCGCGGGACCGGGGCGTCCACCTGCCGGCGGATCACCGCGAGCACCCGCATCGGGTGCCGGGACGCCGCGATCCGCACGGCGGCCTCGACGTCGGCGGTGTCCTTCTCGTCCTGCACCACGACCAGCGTCAGCGCGAGCCCGCTGGTGACCCCGCCGCCGGTGCGGCGCTCCGCGGCCAGTGCCTTGACGACCGCCGTCCCCGTCGTGTCCCACAGAGTTGTCATGGCCTTCTCCAGGTGCGCCCGTCGCGGCTCAGCATGTCGTCGGCCTCGGTCGGTCCCCACTCGCCGGCGCGGTAGAGCTGCGGCGGGTGGGTGGCCCAGAACTCCTCGAGCGGGTCGATGACCCGCCACGACGCCTCGACCTCGGCGTTGCGCGGGAACAGGGTGGAGTCGCCGAGCAGGACGTCCAGGATGAGCCGCTCGTAGGCCTCGGGCGAGGACTCGGTGAACGCCTCGCCGTACAGGAAGTCCATCGAGACGTCGCGGACCTCCATCATCGAGCCCGGCACCTTGGAGCCGAACTTCAGCGTGACGCCCTCGTCTGGCTGCACGCGGATGACGAGCTGGTTGTGGCCGAGCTCCTCGGTGTCGGTCTGGCTGAACGGCAGGTGCGGCGCCTTCTTGAACAACACCGCGATCTCGGTGACCCGCCGGGGCAGCCGCTTGCCGGTGCGCAGGTAGAACGGGACGCCGGCCCAGCGCCGGGTGTCTATGCCGAGCTGGACGGCGGCGAAGCTCTCGGTGTTCGAGTCGGACGGGATGTCCTTCTCCCCGGTGTAGGACAGGACCCGCTCGCCGGCCTGCCAGCCCTGGTCGTACTGGCCGCGGACGGCGTACGCGCCGAGATCGGCCGGCAGGGTGATCGCCCGCAGCACCTTCAGCTTCTCGACCTGGATCGCCTCGGCGGTGAACTCGACCGGCTCCTCCATCGCGGTCAGCGCGAGCAGCTGCAGCAGGTGGTTCTGCAGCACGTCGCGTGCCGCACCCGTGGCGTCGTAGAACGCGGCGCGGCCGGCGATGCCGACGTCCTCGGCCATCGTGATCTGCACCGAGTCGACGAAGTTGGCGTTCCACACCGGCTCGAACAGCTGGTTGGCGAAGCGCAAGGCCATCAGGTTCTGGACGGTCTCCTTGCCCAGGTAGTGATCGATGCGGAACACGTCGTGCGGTCCGAACACGTCATCGACGAGCTTGTTCAGCGCCAGCGCGCTGGCCAGGTCATGGCCGAACGGCTTCTCCACGACCACCCGTCTCCAGCCGCCCGCCTTCTCGTTGTCGGCCATCGCGGTGCGCTCCATCTGCTCGAGCACGGTCGGGAACAGCGCGGGCGGGATGGACAGGTAGAACGCGGCGTTGCCCTTGATGCCGTGCGAGTGGCACAGGTCCGCGAGCGACTGGGACAGGGTGTCGAACGCCGCCTCGTCATCGAACGAGCCGGGCACGAACATCACGTTGCTCGACAGCCGGGCCCAGACCTCCTCGTCCCACGGCGTGCGTGCATGCTCCTTGGCCGCCTCCTTGGCCAGCGACTCGAAGTCACCGTCACCCCAGTCGCGGCGGGCGAAGCCGAGCAGGACGAAGTCCGGCGGGAGCAGTCCGCGGTGCGCCAGGTCGTAGATGGCGGGCAGCAACTTCTTGCGGGCCAGGTCGCCGGTCACCCCGAACACGACCAGGGCGCACGGCTCGGGAACGCGGGGGAGCCGTCGGTCCCGCGGATCGCGCAGCGGGTTGCCGACGACGGCCGGCGGCGTACCGGCGGGGGCGCTCAGCGGGGGTGTCGCGGCCGGGTTGCGCGGTGGCCCCGCGGCCTGGGTCGTGTCGGTCATGACGCAGCGGCGTCGAGCTGCCCCTGCACGCTCTCGGACAGCTGGGCGTAGGAGTCCTCGAACTTCTGCACGCCCTCGGCCTCGAGCACCTCGATCACGTCGTCGTAGCCGATGCCGAGCGCCTCGAGGTCGGCGATCACCCGACGGGCGTCCTCGTACGTTCCCTCGATGGTGTTGCCCTTGACGCGCCCGTGGTCGGCCACCGCGTTGAGCGTGGCCTCGGGCATCGTGTTGACCGTGTTCGGGGCGACCAGGTCGACGACGTACATGGTGTCGTCGTAGGCCGGGTCCTTGACCCCGGTCGAGGCCCAGAGCGGGCGCTGCACGTGCGCGCCCTCGGCCGCGAGAGCCTGCCAGCGCTCGGACGCGATGACCTTCTCGAACCGCTCGTAGGCGAGTCGGGCGTTGGCGATGCCGGCCTTGCCGCGCACCGCCTTGGCCTCGTCCGACCCGAGCTTGTCCAGCCGCTTGTCGATCTCGGTGTCGACGCGCGAGACGAAGAACGAGGCGACGGAGTGGATGCTCGCCAGGTCGATCCCGTTCGCCTTGGCCTGCTCCAGCCCGGTGAGGTAGGCGTCGTGCACGGCGTCGTAACGGTCCAGTCCGAAGATCAGCGTGACGTTCACGTTGATCCCGACCGCGGTCGTGGCCGTGATCGAGGGCAGACCGTCCTTGCTGGCCGGGATCTTGACCATGACGTTGGGCCGGTCGACCAGCCACCACAGGCCCTTGGCCTCGGCCGTGGTGCGGTCGGTGTCGTGGGCCAGCCGCGGGTCGACCTCGATCGAGACGCGGCCGTCCTTGCCGTCGGTCCGGTCGAACACCGGCCGAAGCACATCGCAGGCCCAGCGGATGTGGAAGGCCATCAGGTAACGGATCGCGCCGTCGATGGCGATCTCGCGGGTCTTGAGCTCGCGAACCTGGTCGTCGTACGCGGTGCCCTTCTCCAGGGCCTTCTGGAAGATCGTCGGATTGCTGGTGACGCCGACGACGTGCTTGGTGTCGAGGAGATCCTGCAGGTTGCCCGTGCGCAGGCGATCACGGCTGATGTCGTCCAGCCAGATGGAGACATCTTGTGCGGACAGGTCCGCCAGTGCGTCGCTCATGTCGATCTCCCCTAGTTGCCGGTGGTTGCATGCTGCATTGCGGAGTGGGCCGCCGCGAGTACGTGGTCGGTCGTGAAGCCGAACTGCTCGAACACGACGGCCCCGTCGGCGCTGGCCCCGAAGTGTTCGATGCTGACGATCTCGCCGGCGTCGCCGACGAACTCGCGCCAGCCCTGCTTGATGCCGGCCTCGACGCTGACCCGGGCCTTGATGTCCGGCGGCAGCACCTGCTGCCGGTACGCGGCGTCCTGCGCGTCGAACCACTCCTGGCACGGCATGGACACCACGCGCGTCGGGGTGCCCGCGGCCTCGAGCCGTTCGCGGGAGGCCAGCGCCAGCGCGACCTCCGAGCCGGTGGCGATGATGATGACCTCGGCTCGCCCGGCCGATGCCTCCTCGAGGACGTAGCCGCCTCGGGCCGCGTTGCTCGCCTTGGCCGGGTCCAGTACCGGCAGGTTCTGCCGGGACAGGGCGAGTGCGGTCGGCCGGTCGGTGTGCTCGAGCGTCGCCCGCCAGCACGCCGCGGTCTCGTTGGCGTCGGCGGGACGGACCACGTCCAGTCCCGGGATCGCCCGCAGCGCCGCGAGGTGCTCGATCGGCTGATGGGTCGGGCCGTCGGCGCCCAGGCCGATCGAGTCGTGCGTCCAGACGTAGATCGTCGGCAGCTTCATCAGCGCGGCCAGCCGAACGGGTGGGCGCATGTAGTCGCTGAATACGAGGAACGTGCCGCCGTAGACGCGGGTGCCGCCGTGCAGCGTGATCCCGTTCATGATCGAACCCATGGCGTGCTCGCGGATGCCGAAGTGCAGGGTGCGCCCGTACGGTCCGCCGGTCCACATCTTGGTCTGCCGATCGGCCGGGACGAAGCTGGGCTCGCCCTCCATGGTCGTGTTGTTGCTCTCGGCCAAGTCGGCCGAGCCGCCCCACAGCTCGGGCAGGACGTCGGCGAGGGCGGTCAGAATCTTCCCCGATGCGGCGCGCGTGGAGACGGCGTTGCCCTTGCCGTCCTTCTCGGTCGGGAACGTCGGCAGTGACTCGGTCCATCCGGCCGGCAGCGATCGCGTGCTCATCCGCTCCAGCAGCGCGGTCCCCTCGGCGTGGCCGGCCGCCCAGGCGTCAAATCCCTCTTGCCACTGCGCGTGCGCATCGCGGCCACGCTGGACCACCTCACGGGTGTGGGCGAGCACGGCGTCCTCGACGGCGAAGTGGACGTCCGGGTCGAAGCCGAGGATCTGCTTGGTCTGGCGGATCTCGTCCTCGCCCAGGGCCGAACCGTGGGCCGCGCCGGTGTTCTGCTTGGTCGGCGCGGGCCAGCCGATGATCGTGCGGACGCCGATGAACGACGGCTGGTCGGTGACCGCCTGCGCGTTCTTGACGGCCTGCTCGATCGCGACCACGTCCTCGCCGGAGTCGACGTACTGCACGTGCCAGCCGTACGCCTCGTAGCGCTTGAGCACGTCCTCGCTGAACGCGACGTTGGTGTCGTCCTCGATCGAGATGTGGTTGTCGTCCCAGAACAGGATGAGGTTGCCGAGCTGCTGATGTCCGCCGAGCGAGGACGCCTCGCCCGACACGCCCTCCTCCAAGCACCCGTCGCCGCAGATCACGTAGATGTGGTGGTCGAACGGCGACTCGCCGGCGGGCGCGTCCGGGTCGAGCAGTCCGCGCTCACGCCGGGCGGCCATCGCCATCCCGACGCCATTGGCGACGCCCTGCCCGAGCGGGCCGGTGGTGACCTCGACCCCGGCCGTGTGCCCGTGTTCGGGGTGCCCGGGCGTGAGCGAGCCCCACGTGCGCAGCGCTTCGAGATCGGACAGCTCCAGGCCGTAGCCGGACAGGAACAGCTCGCAGTACTGCGTCAGCGACGAGTGACCGTTGGACAGGATGAACCGGTCGCGACCGGTCCAGTGCGGGTCGCTCGGGTCGTGGCGCATCACGCGCTGGTAGAGCAGGTAGGCCAGCGGGGCCAGGCTCATCGCCGTGCCGGGGTGTCCGTTGCCGACCTTCTGCACCGCGTCGGCGGCGAGCAGGCGCGCCGTGTCGACGGCTTTGGTGTCCAGGTCGGTCCACCAGCCGGGGTGGGTCGTGATGACCCCGTTGCTGGTGCCGGAAGCGTTGTCGGTCACGGTCGCTCGTGTCCTCTCGAAGTTCGAGTGATGCGCTCGGTGCTGCTCACCCAAAGCCTAGCCACCTGCGTTCCGCGTGCGCAGGGGCACGCGATCGGCGAGCACTGAGGCTGGCTGCGGTCGCGGAACGGGCGGCAGCTACCCTTGGGCCGTGACGCAGACCCCGGTTGCGCCCGCGTCGTCGGGCCGAGGCGAACCGGCTGCGTCGTCGGTGGACGGGGTCCACGTTCCGCACTCGCGCCGTTCACGCCCGGGCGGTCACCGGTCCCGCTTCGCGGCGTACGTCGCGCTCACCAAGCCGCGCATCATCGAGCTGCTGCTGGTCACGACGCTGCCCTCGATGGTCCTGGCCGCGAACGGGCTGCCCAAGCTCTGGGTCGCCGTCGTGACGATGCTCGGCGGCACGCTCGCCGCCGGCAGTGCCAACGCGCTCAACTGTTACCTCGACCGCGACATCGACGCGCTGATGCGCCGCACCGGCCGGCGTCCGCTGGCCCGGCACGAGGTCTCGCCGACCGGCGCGCTGATCTTCGGCGTCCTGCTGGGCGTCGTGTCGATCCTGGCGATCGGCCTGTTCACCAACTGGCTGGCCGGCGCGCTGACCTTCGTCGCGATCGCGTTCTACGTCGTCATCTACACGATGGTGCTCAAGCGCCGCACTGCGCAGAACGTCGTGTGGGGCGGTGCCGCCGGGTGCATGCCGGTGCTGATCGGGTGGACGGCGGTCACCGGCAGCCTGGCCTGGGCCCCGTTCGCGCTGTTCGCGGTCGTCTTCTTCTGGACGCCGCCGCACACCTGGGCGCTGGCCACCCGCTACCGCGAGGACTACGCGAACGCCGGCGTGCCGATGCTGCCCGTCGTCGCATCGCCGACCCGGGTGACCAGCGAGATCGTCATCTACACCTGGTTGACCGTCGCCGCGTCCCTCGCGCTGTGGCCGCTTGCGACGTCCTGGATCTACGGTGTGCTCGCGGCGGCCGCCGGCGTGGTGCTGATCGCGGGCGCGCACCGGCTGCACTTGCAGACCAAGGCCGGCACCGGCGCGAAGCCGATGGCGTTCTTCCACCTGTCCAACAGCTACCTGGCGTTCGTGTTCGTCGCGGTCGCCGTGGACACGTTCATCCACTGACCTGACACCGTCCGCTCAGTGCTTCGGCGCGGCGATGTTGCCCACCGGGACCACGGTGCCGTCCGGCAGGCGCAGCTTGAGCAGCTGCGCGTCCAGCCGAAGGCGCCGAGGCGCTGCCGTTGCTCAGCCGGACCGCGGGCTACATAGGATGGCTACATAGGATCGGTACATGTCCTCGGTGATCCTCGCGACCTGTGCCGCCCTGCCCGACGGCGACGAGGACGCCCCGCTCCTGCTCGCCGCACTCGAGCGCGCCGGGGTCTCGGCCTCCTGGCAGAGCTGGACCGATCCGGGCGTCGACTGGTCGGCCGCGCTGACCGTCGTCCGCTCGCCGTGGGACTACACCGAGCGACCTGAGCAGTTCCTGGACTGGACTCGCGCGGTACCGCGGTTGGCCAACCCGGCCGCCGTGATCGAGTGGAGCGCGAACAAGACCTACCTGGCCACCCTGGCCGAGGCGGGCGTGCCGATCGTCCCAACCGCCTTCGCCGAACCCGGCACCTCACCCGCCCTTCGGACCGATGTCGAGTTCGTCGTCAAGCCCTCGATCGGCGCCGGGTCACGGGGCGCGGGTCGATTCGCGGCCGGTGACGTGGCCGGCGGCCGGGCCCAGGTCGAACTGCTGCACGCGGCCGGGCGCACGGTGCTCGTCCAGCCGTACCTGGGCGAGGTGGACGTCCGGGGCGAGACGGCGCTGCTGTACTTCGACGGCGAGTTCAGCCACGCCGTCATCAAGGGCGCGATGCTGCCCGAAGGCACCGTGCATCCGATGTTCAGCTACGCGCTCTACGTCGAGGAGCGGATCACGCCCTGCGCGCCGACCGATGCCGAACTCGCGGTCGGCGAGGCGGCGATCACCCTGCTGCGCAAGCGCTTCGGTCACGACCTGCTGTACACGCGAGTTGATCTGCTGCCCGGTCCGGACGGGCCGGTGGTCGTCGAACTCGAGCTGGCCGAACCGTCGGTGTTCCTGGGCCACGCCGACGGGGCCGCCGACCGGTTCGCCACCGCGATCGCGGCGCTCGCGTGACGATCCCGGTTCCAGACGCCGCCCGCCTACGGGCCCTGCGCCGGATGAAGGCGATCGCCGGCAGCCTGCTGGTGGCCGCGGCGATCGTCTACGTCCTGTGCCGCGCGCTCACCGACAGTCACGGGTTCTGGGGCTATCTCCAGGCGGCGGCCGAGGCGTCGATGGTCGGCGGCCTGGCCGACTGGTTCGCCGTCACCGCCCTGTTCCGTCATCCGCTGCGGATACCGATCCCGCACACCGCGATCATCCCTAACAAGAAGGATCAGATCGGGGAGGGCCTGGCCGGGTTCGTCAGCCAGTACTTCCTGACCGAGGAGATCGTGGGCGAGCGCGTTGCGGCGGCCCGGGTGCCCCAGCGGGTCGGCGAGTGGCTGTCCGAACCGGCCCACGCGCGGCAGGTCGCCGAGGAGCTCAGCAACGCGGTCGGCGGCCTGGCCTCGGTGCTGCACGATGACGAACTGCGTACCGCTGTCGCGTCCTTCGCCGACCAGCGGCTGCGGGAGCTGGACGCCGCACCGCTGGTCGCGCGCCTGCTGGATGCGGTGTGCGACTCCGGGCAGCACCAGCTCGTGCTGACCGCGGTGCTGCGTGGCACCATGCGGTTCCTGGACGAGAACCGCGCCGTGTTCCGCGATCGGCTGGCCGACGAGTCGCCCGAGTGGGTGCCCGAGTGGGTGGACGACAAGGTGTTCGCCCGCGGCTTCCTGGCGGTGCAGTCCTTCCTTGCCGACGTCTCGTCGCAGGACGAGCACGAGCTGCGCAAGACCTACGACGCCAAGCTGCGCGAGCTGGCCCACGGGCTGCGGACCGATCCGGAGCAGGCGGCCAAGCTCGAGCAGGCCAAGGTGCAGCTGCTCGATCACCCCAAGGTCCGCGAGTGGCTGTCCACCCTGTGGATCAACGGCAAGGCCCTGGTGGTGAACGGGGCGGCCGATCCGAACTCCGACCTGCGCAGCACCGTGCAGTCGCTGACCGTTCGGGCGGGCGAGGTCCTGCGGGACGACCCGACGGTCGCGGCCAAGGTCGATGAGGTCCTGCAGCGGGTGGTCGGGCACATCGTCACCCACTACGCCGACGACCTGGCCGGCGTCATCTCGGCGACGGTCGAACGCTGGGACACCGACGAGACCAGCCGTCGGCTGGAGCTTCAGGTCGGGCGCGACCTGCAGTTCATCCGGATCAACGGCACCGTGGTCGGTGCCCTCGCCGGGCTGGCGATCTACGCCCTCAGCCAGCTGCTCTGATTCGATCGGACCGCTGCGCTTCGCGGGCCATGCCGACGATCAACCCGTTCGAGTTTTCGGGATAGCAACCGCTCGTGCGTCGACGCGGGCCAGCACGGTCAGCAACCGCAGCCGTGATCGCCATTTGAGGTGAATCGGTAGGGCGTGAACGGCTCCAACTGCAGCGTTCCGTCGTTGTACGGTAGGAGCCGGACGATAGCCCCGGCCAACGCCTCGGTCCCGTCCGCCGGGTGGGTGCCCTTGGCGAACTGGGCGAGAAGTTGAGCCGCCGAGCAGTTGACGATGTCGGCAGCGCATTGGCCGGCGCTCGCACCGTCATTCGTGATCACCCGGTAGGAGTAGGTCGCCGGGTTGTGGTTGATGACGCTTCCGTCGAGCGAGAGGACGATGCGGTCGACGGCGATTCGCACGTGGGTCTTGTCGACGGCCGTCACGGCGCGGACGTGGCCGACGTCGTCGGCGCGTCCGGTGCGGACGGTGCCGCTGATCCGGGCGTGCACAACGGCCAGCTGGACCGCGGCCTCGTCGGTGGCGCCGGCCAGCGGGTGCCAGAAGCTGATCTGGGGCGTCGTCACGGTCGCCCACTGCTCGCTGATCCGGCCCGAGCAACTGCTGCGGAACTGCCGGTAGTCCGCCGGGTAGCCGGCCGCGGTGACGTCCGCGTCGTAGACGGTGCTCCAGCGGGCGCACCGGGGCAGGTCGTCCCCGGGGTTGGGATAGTCGCCCAGCTGGTCGTAGAGGTTGCCCGCGACGACGAGCTCGCAGTTGTCCGGGTTGCGGTCGTAGTCGCCGTGAGCGACGACGCAGACGGGGGCGAAGTCCGAGTCGCATCCGCAGCCATGGGCCGGGGCGGTATGGGACACGTGCCAGCCGACCGGGACGTCCAGGGTCACCTTCCGGTCGGCGAACTCGATGGTCAAGGGCGTCGTCGCGACCGGGGTCTTGGTCCGCGTTGCGGTGGTCTTGGTCGGCGTTGGTCTGGCCGGCCTTGGCGTGGCCGGCCTTGGTGTGGCCGGCCTTGGTGTGGCCGCCGTTGGCGTGGCCGCCTTCGTCGGTGCAGCGTGGGTCGGAGCGGGCACAGCCTGAGTCTGGGCTGGAGCCGTCGTGGAAGGCGCGGGAGCCGTCGTGGAAGGCGCTGGAGCCGTCGTGGAAGGCGCGGTCGAACTGCGCTGCGGGCCGGCCGGCAGTGCGTGCGCCCAGGCGGTGTGATCACCGGTCGCGGCGTAGGTGATGCCGGTCGCGCCCGCGGCCAGCACGGCGATGATCGCGAGCAGCAGGGTGTTGCGGCGCCAGGAGCGCTCGCGAAGGAACGACAGTGTCCCCATGGTGTCCATCCTCGAGGTCCGGCACCGGTCGCTCCGGTGACTGGTACCTGCAAGACGCGCGGTGATCACCGTCTGTGGCGGGTGATCGATAACGATCAGGTCACCGTGGTCGGCACGACCGTTCGTGGGTCGACGCGGGCCAGCAGGTTCAGCGCGGCCAGCCAGAGCAGGCAGGCGCCGAGCATGTGCAGGCCGA
>JBDTGE010000196.1:0-5746 GCA_039937575.1 Jatrophihabitantaceae bacterium | reverse complement strand
CCTCGGCCTTGCGCTTGGCCTTTCGCCGGTCGTGCACAACCGCGAACAGCACGGCCGCCTCGAACAGCACGACCATCGGCAGGGCCATGGCGCACATCGTGAACGGGTCGGTGCTGGGTGTCGCGACCGCGGCGAAGACGAAGATCAGGAAGACGCCCAGCCGCTGCGACTTCTTCAGCAGCTTGCCCGACAGCACGCCGGCCAGGTTGGCCATGACTACGAGCAGTGGCAGCTCGAATGAGGCCCCGAAGACCACGAGCATGAGCGTGACGAAACCGAGGTACTTATCGATCGTCAGGATCGCCTGGGTCTGGTCGGTTCCGGTGCGGAGCAGGATGTTCAGGCCCTTGGACAGAACCACGTAGGCCAGGGCCATGCCCGCGACGAACAAGATCGTCGACGCTGCGATGAAGGCCAGCGTGTACCGGCGCTCGTTCTTGTGCAGGCCGGGCGTGATGAACGCCCAGATCTGGTACAGCCAGATCGGCCCGGTGAGGACGATTCCGGCGATCAGTGAGACCTGAAGGCGGGAGGTGAACCCGTCCAGCACGCCCTGGTAGGTCAGTACGCACTTGCCGCTGCTGCCCGGCTCGTAGCGGTACTTCGGCGGCACCGAGCAGTACGGATGCTTGAGGAAGGTCAGGATGGGCGAGTACAGCTCCCAGCCCACGATCGCGCCGATCGCCACGATCACCACGACGATGATCAACCGGCGGCGCAGTTCGCGCAGGTGGTCCAGGACCGACATGCGGCCCTCAGGGTTGGGGACTTTCTGCTTACGGAATACGGACGTCATCGCGGTGCGATCAACCGGCGTCGGTGCCGGCGAGTTGCCCCCGCACCGCCGCGATGTCGGTTTGCAGGCCCTGCAGCCGTTCGGTCACGGCCTGCAGACGGACCAGATCGGTCCGCAGCCGACGAGCTTTCCACCCGATCTCGTACCCGCAGAAGGCGAGTACGACGACAGCCAGTGCGAGCGCAACGACCCAGGCGATGACGGCGATTCCAACCACGGTGCTCAGCCTACTTTCCCCGCGTAGGCAGCGAGAGCGTTCGCTGCGTCCGTGCGGATTGACTCGGCCAGCCAGCCGGGCGAGAGCACCTCGACCTGCCCGCCGGAGCCCAGGACCAGGGCCCGGACCCACGCCGGCTCGGACACGCGCAGGCTGATCTGCAGCCCGGCCTCGGACTCGGCCGCATCCTCGACGGCGTAGTAGTCGGCCACCCAGTGATAGCCCGGCGCCAGCCGCAGCACGACCAGCAGATGCTCGGACGCGGGCTGGTACACGCCGTCGGTCAGGTCGCGCAGCTCCACGTCGGCCGGCGGGTTGGCCGGCTCGTCCAGCAGCTGCACGTTCTCTATCCGGTCGACGCGGAACACGCGGACACCCTCCGCGCTGCGGCACCACGCCTCGAGGTAGCTGTGGCCGTCCGCCTCGAACAGGCGCAACGGGTCGACGATGCGCTGGGTGGTCTCGTCGCGGGCCGCGGTGTAGTACCGCAGCTCCAGCGCCCGCCGCTCGTCCAGGGACTTCTGCAGCACCGGCAGCCGCCGCTGCGAGTGGTCGAGCTCGATCGCCACGGTGGCGGCGTCGACCGCGCCGCCGGCGGCCGTCTCCACCTTGGCCAGCGCGCGCTGCACCGCGTCGGTGTCGGTGAGGCCGGGCGCCTCGGCGAGCGTTCGCAGCGCGACCACCAAGGCCAGCGCCTCCTCGGCCGTGAGCCGCAGCGGGCGGGACATGCCGGCGTCGAAGATGATCGAGACGCTGTCGCCCTCGTAGGTCAGGTCGATCAGGTCACCGGGGCCCTGGCCGGGAAGGCCGCAGACCCAGAGCAGTTCGAGGTCCTTGATGAGCTGCTTCTCGGTGATCCCGAAGTCCGCCGCGGCGTCGGCCGTGGCGATCCCTGGGCGGGCCAGGAAGTACGGGACCATCGCCAGCAGCCGCGGCAGCCGTTGCTCGACGGCGCTCACGCGGTCACGACTGCCGACAGGCGGGAGACGACGGCGTCGAGCAGGTCCGGCGGATCGAGCACCTGGGCGCTGGTCCCCGCGCTCGTCACCATCCGGGCCAGCCAACCGAGGTCGGTGAAGCTGATCGTCAGCACCGAGTCCTGCTCGGACTCGGCGATCCGACGTAGCTGGCCGGCGCCCGTCCCGCCGACCCGCACGTGCGCGGTTCGCGAGGCGTCCGGGGCAGCGCCGTTCACCAGCGCCAGCAGGTCGACACCCGCGGGCCGCTCGTAGTCGCCGGGCTGCCCGATGACCTCGACCTTGCTGGTGATGCGGGACAGCCGGAAGCTGCGGGGCTCGCCGCGATCGCGGTCGAATCCCGCGACATACCAACGTCGGCGCCAGGACAACACACCCCAGGGTTCGAGGGTGCGTTGCTGCGCGGTTCCCGATCCGGGCTTCTGGTAGTCGAAACGCACAGCTCGCGCCTGGCGAGCCGCGTCCAGCAGTACGGGCAGGCTCGGGTCGCTCGCATCCACGTGCGGGACGGCGCCGGGTGTCCCGCTCGTCTGGATGTCGGTACCGGCGGCGCGGAGTTTGAGCAGCGCCGACCGCGCCGCCTCGCCCAGCGTCGCGGACTGCCACAGCCGAGCGGCCAGACCTACCGCGGTCGCTTCGGCCGCGTCGAACTCGATGGGTGGCAGCTCGTAGTCGCGCCGTTTGATCCGGTAGCCGTCCTCGGGGTCGAAGTGGCTGTTGCGGCCGGTCTCCAGCGGGATCCCGAGGTCGCGCAGCTCGGCCTTGTCCCGCTCGAACATCCGCTTGAACGCCTCGTCGGTGGTCCGGCTGCCGTCGGCCCCTTCGTAGCCGGGGACGGCGTCGCGGATCCGTTCCGCGGTCAGGAACTGCCGGGTCGAGAGCAGGCAGATGACCAGGTTGACCAATCGCTCCGCACGCCGGGCTGCCATGTCCTCGAAACTAATGCCAGTGCGCCTGCGCTGCGTGGCGGCGCGCGTGGTCGACATACCGTCCATTGTCCCTGATCCGGAGAGCGACATCTCACACCCGGGCGCGGTCGCGCCCGGGTCACATCGAGGCGATGAGCTTCTCCACCCGCTCGTCGACGCTGCGGTACGGGTCCTTGCACAGGACGGTCCGCTGGGCCTGGTCATTCAGCTTCAGGTGCACCCAGTCGACGGTGAAGTCGCGCCGCTTCTCCTGTGCGCGCTTGATGAAGTCGCCGCGCAACTTGGCCCGAGTGGTCTGCGGCGGGATGCTCTTGGCCTCGAACACCGAGATGTCTGCGGCCACCCGGTCGACGGCGCCCCGCTTCTGGAGCAGGTAGTACAGGCCGCGAGTGCGCGAGATGTCGTGGTAGGCGAGATCGAGCTGGGCCACGCGGGGTGAGGACAGCGGCAGGTCGTGCTTGGCCCGGTACCGCTCGATCAGCTGGAACTTGGTCGCCCAGTCGATCTCGCGGTCGATCATCGACAGGTCCTTCTGCTCGACCGCGTCCAGGGTCCGGCCCCACAGTTCCAGCACCCGCTTGGCCGAGGAAGGTTCGCCCGAGGTGCTCGACGACGGGTCGTCGCCGTTGCGGGCGACGAAGTCGACGGCCCGTGAGTAGTACTCGCGTTGGATCTCCAGCGCCGTGGCGCTGCGCCCGGCGACCAGGCGGACCGGACGCGTGCCGGTCATGTCGTGACTGATCTCGCGGATCGCGCGGATCGGGTTCTCCAGGGTGAGGTCGCGGAACGTCACCCCGTGCTCGATCATCCGCAGCACGAGATCGGCCGAGCCGACCTTGAGCATCGTCGTGCACTCGTTCATGTTGGAGTCGCCGACGATGACGTGCAGCCGGCGGTACCGCTCGGCGTCCGCGTGCGGTTCGTCGCGGGTGTTGATGATCGGACGGCTGCGGGTGGTCGCCGACGAAACGCCTTCCCAGATGTGCTCGGCCCGCTGGCTCACGCAGTACACGGCGCCGCGCGGGGTCTGCAGCACCTTGCCGGCGCCGCAGATCAGCTGGCGGGTGACGAGGAACGGGATCAGCACGTCCGCGAGGCGGCTGAACTCGCCGTGCCGGCCGACCAGGAAGTTCTCGTGGCAGCCGTAGGAGTTGCCGGCCGAGTCGGTGTTGTTCTTGAACAGGTAGATGTCACCGGCGATGCCCTCGTCGTGCAGACGCTTCTCGGCGTCGACGACCAGCCCCTCGAGGATCCGCTCCCCCGCCTTGTCGTGGGCGACGAGTTCGGTGATCGAGTCGCACTCGGGCGTCGCGTACTCCGGATGGCTGCCGACGTCGAGGTACAGCCGAGCGCCGTTCTTCAGGAACACGTTGGATGAGCGCCCCCATGACACCACGCGGCGGAACAGGTAGCGCGCAACCTCGTCTGGCGAGAGCCGGCGCTGGCCGTGGAAGGTGCACGTGACGCCGTACTCGTTCTCGATGCCGAAGATGCGCTTGTGCACGCTGTTCACCCTAGTTGGCCCTGCGCGCCGGCGCCGCTCATCCGGGCCGGTCCGGCGGTCAGGTTTCCGGGTTGCGAGCCCGTTTTACACATGAGAGCGTTTTGTAAAGTATCCAATCCACGGCGCCCGCCGGCGCCCGATCGACAGGATGGTGCGCGATGCGCGAGGACTCGCTTTCCGGTCAGGCCACCATCGCGGGCGAACGTCCGGACTGGCGGGACGGCAAGCGGTACCTGTGGATCCTCGGGGCGATCGTGCCGATGTTCCTGTTCCTGTTCCTGGCCTGGGGTCTGGTCAACCTGACCGGGTCGGCGCTGTTCTGGTGGACCGGACCCCTGTTCGTCTACGTCGTGATCCCCCTGCTCGACCTGGCCTTCGGCGGCGACCGCTCCAACCCGCCCGAGGCGATCGTGGCCTGGCTCGAGCGCGACCGGTACTACCGCTGGATCACCTACCTGTTCCTGCCCCTGCAGTACCTCGCGCTGCTCGTCGGCTGCTGGCTGATCGCCTTTCACGCCGGGCTGGGGGTCATCGACCGGATCGGCATCGCGGTCACGCTCGGCGCACTGAACGGCATCGCGATCAACACTGCGCACGAGCTCGGCCACAAGAAGGAGCACCGGGAGCGGTGGTTCGCCCGCGTCGCCCTTGCCCCGACGTTCTACGGTCACTTCTTAATCGAGCACAACCGTGGCCATCACGTGCGCGTGGCGACGCCGGAGGACCCGGCCTCGAGCCGGCTCGGCGAGTCGTTCTGGGAGTTCCTGCCCCGCACCGTCATCGGCAGCCTGCGCAGTGCCTGGCGGCTGGAGCGCGCGCGGCTGCGCCGGATGGGCGCGCGCACGCTCTCGCCGCGCAACGACGTGCTCAACGCGTGGGCCATGTCGCTGGTGCTGTGGGGCGCCCTGGTCGCGCTGTTCGGGGTCGGCCTGCTGCCGTACCTGGCCATCCAGGCCGTGTTCGGCTTCTGCCTGCTCGAGGCGGTCAACTACCTCGAGCACTACGGTCTGGTGCGGCAACAACTGCCCAACGGACGCTACGAGCGCGTGGGCCCGCGGCACAGCTGGAACAACAACAACACCGTGACGAACCTTTTCCTCTACCACCTGCAACGGCACAGCGATCACCACGCCAACCCGACCCAGCGCTACCAGGCGCTGCGCCACTTCGACGAGTCGCCGCAGCTACCCAGTGGGTACGCGACCATGATCGTCCTGTGTTACTTCCCACCGTTGTGGCGCAAGGTGATGGACCATCGCGTGCTCGAGCACTACGACGGTGACGTGGCCGCGGCCAACATCCACCCACGCGTCCGGGCCAAGG
>JBDTGE010000195.1:0-9904 GCA_039937575.1 Jatrophihabitantaceae bacterium | reverse complement strand
GACCCCCTGGTCGCCGAAGAGCTCCTCGGCTTCGGTCACCGGCATTTCCAGCACCTCGCTGATGTCGAGGCCAGCGAGCTTGTAGGTGAGCACCTCGGCCTGGAAGCGTTTTCCTTTGCAGACCTCGCAGGTCGTGGCGACCCCGGCCATGATCGCCAGGTCGCTGTAGATCACGCCGGCGCCGTTGCAGTTGGGGCAGGCGCCCTCGGAGTTGGCGCTGAACAGCGCGGGCTTCACGCCGTTCTCCTTCGCGAACGCCTTGCGGATCGGGTCGAGCAGCCCGGTGTAGGTCGCCGGGTTGCTGCGCCGCGAGCCGCGGATCGCGCCCTGGTCGACCGACACCACCCCGTCCCGCCCGGACACCGAGCCCTGGACGAGCGAGCTCTTGCCCGAGCCGGCCACGCCGGTCAGCACCACCAACACGCCGAGCGGGATGTCGACGTCCACGTCTTGCAGGTTGTGCCGGTCCGCGCCGCGGATCGGCAAGGCCCCGGTCGGCGTGCGGGTCTCGGGCTTGAGCTGGGCCCGATCCTCGAGGTGGCGGCCGGTGATCGTGTCGCTGGCCCGCAGCCCCTTGACGGTCCCCTCGAACATCACCTCGCCCCCGGCGGTGCCGGCGAGCGGCCCGAGATCGATCACGTGGTCGGCGATCGCGATGGCCTCCGGCTTGTGCTCGACGACGAGCACGGTGTTGCCCTTGTCGCGCAGCTGCAGCAGCAGCTCGTTCATCCGCGCGATGTCGTGCGGGTGCAGCCCGATCGTGGGCTCGTCGAACACGTAGGTGACGTCGGTCAGCGAGGACCCGAGGTGCCGGACCATCTTGGTGCGCTGCGCCTCGCCGCCCGAGAGCGTGCCCGAGGGCCGCTCGAGGGAGAGGTAGCCCAGCCCGATGTTCACGAAGGAGTCGAGGTTCTGGCCCAGCGCCTCGAGCAGCGGGGCCACCGACGGCTCGTCCAGGCCTCGCACCCATTCGGCGAGGTCGCTGATCTGCATCGCGCACGCGTCGGCGATGGTCATTCCTCTGATCTTCGACGACCGGGCCGTCTCGCTGAGCCGGGTGCCGCCGCACTCGGGGCAGCGCGTGAAGGTCACGGCCCGTTCCACGAAGGCGCGGATGTGTGGCTGCAGGGAGTCGACGTCCTTGGCCAGCATCGACTTCTGCACCCGCGGGATCAGACCCTCGTAGGTCAGGTTGATGCCCTCGACCTTGATCTTGGTCGGCTCCTTGTAGAGCAGGTCGTCGAGCTCCCTCTTGGTGAACCTCTTGATCGGCTTGTCCGGGTCGAAGAACCCGCAGCCGGTGAAGATCCGCCCGTACCAGCCGTCCATGCTGTAGCCGGGGATCGTGAGCGCACCGTCGTTGAGCGACTTGCTGTCGTCGTACAGCTGGGTCAGGTCGATGTCGTTCACCGAGCCCCGGCCCTCGCACCGCGGGCACATGCCGCCGAGGACGTTGAAGCTGCGCCGCTCCTTCGTCGTGCGGCCGCCGCGCTCGAACGTGACCGCGCCGGCGCCACTGATCGAGGCGACGTTGAAGGAGAACGCCTGCGGCGAGCCGATGTGCGGGTGACCGAGTCGGCTGAACAGGATGCGCAGCATCGCGTTGGCGTCCGTCGCGGTGCCGACCGTGGAGCGGGCGTCGCCCCCCATCCGTTCCTGGCCGACGATGATCGCGGTCGTCAGCCCGTCGAGCACGTCGACCTCGGGCCGGGTCAGCGTCGGCATGAAGCCCTGCACGAAGCTGCTGTACGTCTCGTTGATCAGCCGCTGCGACTCCGCGGCGATCGTGCCGAACACCAGCGAGCTCTTGCCCGAGCCGGAGACGCCGGTGAACACCGTCAGCCGGCGCTTGGGGATCTCGACGCTGAGGTCCTTGAGGTTGTTCACGCGTGCGCCGTGCACGCGGATCAGATCGTGCTGGTCGGCACTGTGCGGCGCCGGGCTCACGTCAGCGCAGCTCTTGGATGCGGATCAGGCTGCCGGCCGGATCGCGCAAGGCGCAGTCGCGAACCCCGTACGGCTGCTCGGTCGGCTCTTGGACGACCTCGGCGTCGCTGGCCTGCACCCGCTCGAAGGTCGCGTCGAGGTCCTTGGTGGCCAGCAGGAGGGTGGCGTAGGTGCCCTTGGCCATCATCTCGGCGATGGTGCGGCGCTCGTCGTCGGTGATGCCGGGGTTGGCGGCCGGTGGGTGCAGGACGATCGCCGTGCCCGGCTGGTCGGGCGGGCCGAGCGTGATCCAGCGCATCGTGCCGGTTCCGACGTCGAGGCGAACCTCGAAGCCGAGGGTGTCGCGGTAGAAGGCGAGAGAGGCGTCCGGGTCCTCGTGCGGGAGGAAGCTCGCGTGAATGCTGATGTCCATGGCGATCAGGCTAGTTGGGGCTCCGTGACCCGCGCTTCTCGATTCCTGACCGGTCGGCTCACCTGCTTCGCCACGCACGCCGGTAGCCCCGCCGTCGCGCTTGCCGCCCGGCGCCGATAGACGCTGGGTGGCACGCCGACCAGCTCGGTGAAGCGAGTGCTGAAGGTACCCAGCGACGAGCAGCCGACCGCGAAACAGACGTCGGTGACGCTGAGGTCGCCCCGCTGCAGCAACGCCATCGCGCGCTCGATGCGCCGCGTCATCAGGTAGCCGTAGGGCGACTCGCCGTAGGCCAGCCGGAACGCGCGGCTGAAGTGGCCGGCCGACATGTGCGCGCCGCGGGCGAGCGACTCGACGTCCAGCGGCTGCGCGTACGCGCGGTCGATCCGATCGCGGACCCGGCGCAGCTGCGCGAGATCGCGCAGGTGCTGGGTGGCGGCCGGTGTGCTGGTCACCCTCGCGATCGTGCCACGTCGCGCGGACGTTGCCCAACACTGCACTTCTACCGATCCTCGGGAGCGACCGCGGTTCGGGCCGTGTGGCTGCGCCGGGACCGGTGCTCGATCGGCAGCAGCACCTGGGTGCACCGACCGGCCGCGAGCAGTACGCCGTCCGCGTCGTGCAGCTCGCCCGCGCAGAAGACCACCCGGCGGGTAGAGCGCACCACCGTCCCGGTCGCGACCAGCTCGCCGACCTGCGCGCTGCGCAGGAACTCCACCCGCAGATCGGCGGTCAGGAACACCTGCTCGGCGTCTAGCACCGTCCAGCAGGCCCCACCCATCGCGGCGTCCAGCACGGCGCTCACCAGCCCGCCCTGCACGACGTAGCCGGCGTCCGTGGCGAAGCCGTAGTCCTCGGTGGCGCGCCACGCGACGACCGACGAACCGCGGTCCCAGCTCACCAGCCGGTAGCCCAGCGTGCGCCACAGTCCGGCCGAGTCCGCGCGCACAGCCCGTTCCCGGCCCAGGTCGCGTAACTTTCGCTCATCCACCACCGCACCCTTTCACGGGCGCGAGCGGCACCGGCGAAGGAGCGGGTCATCGACGAATCACGCATGCTCACCGACGCGACCGGGAGCCCGCTGTCGGTCCTGGCCGAGCAGTCCTGGGCCCGCTTCGGGGACCGGAGCACGATGCGGTTCGAGGGCCGGCGGTGGAGCGCGGCCGAGCTGGGGGCCCTGGCCCGGCGGCTGGCCGCGGGCCTGCGCGGGCTCGGGGTGCGGCCGGGTGATCGCGTCGTGGTGTGCATGGCGAACTGTCCGGAGGTGACGGTGACCTACCACGCGGCCTGGCGCATCGGGGCCGTCGTCACCCCGGTGCTGTTCCTGCTCAGCGAGGACGAGCTCCGGCACGTCCTGTCCGACTCCGGGGCGAGGATCGCGGTGACGACGCCGGAGTTCGCGGCCAAGGTGCACGCGGCCTCGGCCGGTCTCGAGGTGGACGTCGTCGTGTCCGGAGAGCCGTCCGGCGGTGCCCTGTCCCTGGCCGAGCTGGCGTCCGGGGACGAGGCGGCCCTGGTGCGGGCCGATCCGGGCGAGATGGCCGCGCTGCTCTACACCGGCGGGACCACCGGACGGTCCAAGGGCGTCGTGATCAGCCACGACGCGCTGTCGAACGCCGCCTGGTCGGCCACGCTGAGCGGAGTCGAGGACGAGCTCACCGTGTCCCTGCTCCCGCTGCCGCTCGCCCACGTCTTCGGCCTGATGGTCTCGACCATGGCCCTGCACGTGGTGCGCCCGGGCCACGCGGTGCTGATGCGCTGGTTCGAGCCGCTGGCCTGGCTCGAGCTCGCCCAGTCCGAACGGGTCCAGACCGGCGCGGTCGTGCCGACGATGCTGCGGCTGCTCGCCGCCGCGCCGCTGGAGGACTACGACCTGTCCGCGCTGCGGCGCCTGGCCAGCGGTAGCGCACCGCTGCCGGCCGACGTCAGCGCCGAATGGGACCGACGCGTCCCGCACGTCGAGATCGGCGAGGGCTACGGGTGCACCGAGACCGCGGCGCTGGCCACGTCGAGCCCGAGCGGGCGGGTGCGCCGGGGCAGCGTCGGGCGGGCGGCGCCGCGGGTCGAGCTGCGGATCGAGCGGGTCGACGGGACGGACGCCCGCGTGGACGAGGACGGCGAGATCTGCGTTCGCAGCGCGAGCCTGATGACCGGCTACTGGCACGCCCCGCAGGAGACGGCGACCGCGCTGCGCGACGGGTGGTTCCACAGCGGCGACCTCGGGCATCTGGACGCCGACGGCTACCTGTTCGTCGTCGACCGGATCAAGGACGTGATCATCCGGGGCGGCTTCAACGTCTACCCCCGCGACGTCGAGGAGGTCTTCACCAGCCACCCGGACGTCGCGAACTGCGCGGTGATCGGTCGCGAGGACCGCGAGCACGGCGAAGAGGTGATCGCGTTCGTCCAGCTGCGCCCGGGCGCGAGCACCACCGCCGACGAGCTACGCGCGTTCGGGCGCGAGCACCTGTCGGCCGTCAAGTACCCGCGAGAGGTGCACCTGATCGAGCAGCTGCCGCTCACCAGTATCGGCAAGCTGGACCGCAAGGCCCTGCGCGTCCGGACGCCGTCGCCCGGGTCAGATCTCGCCGAGGACCGCCCCGCGCAGCACGTCCAGCCCGAGTGAGCCGACGTCGAGTGCGGTGCGGTGGAACGTCTTGAGGTCGAACGCGTCGCCCTCCTTGGCCCGGGCGTCATCGCGCAGCTGCAGCCAGAGCCGCTCGCCGATCTTGTACGAGGGCGCCTGGCCCGGCCAGCCCAGGTAGCGGTCCAGCTCGAAGCGCAGGAACCCGTCGGCCATCGCCGCGTGCGCCGTGAGGAAGGTCCACGCCTTGTCGTACGTCCAGTCGCCGCCGCCGACCTCGGCCGGTGCGGGGAAACCGCAGTGGAAGCCTATGTCGAGCACGACGCGGGCGGCGCGCAGCGACTGGCCGTCGAGCATGCCCAGGTAGTCGGCCGGGTCCTCGAGGAAGCCGAGGTCGGCCATCAGCCGCTCGGCGTACAGCGCCCAGCCCTCGCCGTGGCCGCTGATCCACGACGACAGCCGCCGCCACCGGTTCAGCAGCGCGCTGCGGTACACGGTCTGCGCGACCTGCAGGTGGTGGCCCGGGACGCCCTCGTGGTAGACGGTGGTCAGCTCGCGCCAGGTGGAGAACTCGGTGACGCCCGCCGGGACGGCCCACCACATCCGGCCGGGACGGGTGAGCAGGTCCTCGCTCGGGCCGGTGTAGTAGATGCCGCCGGACTGCGTCGGGGCGATCATGCACTGGAGCGTGCGGATGGGTTCGGGGATGTCGAAGTGCGTGTCGGCCAGGGAAGCGACCGCGGCGTCGGACTTGGCCTGCATCCAGGCCTGCAACGCGTCGGTGCCCTGCAGCTTGCGGGACGCGTCGGCGTCGAGGTAGGCCATCGCCTCGGCGATAGTCGAGCCCGGCTTGATCCGCTCGGCCGTCGCCTGCATCTCGGCGGTGATCCGGGCCAGCTCGTCCTGGCCCCAGGCGTAGGTCTCCTCCAGATCGATCTGGGCGCCCAGGAACGAGCGCGAGTGCAGCGGGTACCGCTCGCGCCCGATCGCGTCGACCGGGTTCGCCTGCGGCAGCAGCTCCTCGCGCAGGAAGGTGGCCAGCTCGGCGTAGGCGCCGGACGCGAGCTCGGCACCTCGGGCCAGGTCGGCCTGGACCGAGGCGGGCAGCTCGCCGCCGTCACTGGGTGCGGCCGTGCGTGCGAAGGTGGCGAAGAAGCCGTCCGGGCCGACGTTGTCCCCGGCCTGCTTGATGCCCGCCTCGACCTGGCGCACGGCGCGCACGTCACCGCGGGCGGCGGCCAGCCGCAGCGATTCGGTGTAGCCGGCCAGCGCGCCGGGCACCGCGGCCAGCCGCTGGGCGACCGTGCTCCAGTTGTCGACGGTGGCGGTCGGGGTCAGATCGAAGACGTCCCGCACGCCCTGGATCGGCGAGGCGATGTTGGACAGGTCGGACTCCTCGGCGCCGCTCGCGCGCAACTGCTCGCGCCAGGTCAGCTCCTCGCGGAGCGCGGCGACGGTGATGCGGTCGTTCGCGTCGACCGACTCGACGGCGTCGAGCTCGGCCAGCGTCTTGCGCCGAAGTTGGGAGACCGACTCCAGCCAGTCCGGGGTCAGATCGGGCAGCAGGTGGTCGTAGCCGGCGATTCCGATGTAGGTCGCCTCGGCCGGGTTGAGCGCGACGCTCGCGTCCAGGTACGCGTCGGCCAGGGCGTCCACGGAGGTAGGGGTGCGTAGTTCGGTCATGCCCAGCAGACTAGGCCCGGCGCCCTGCGGGTTTTCCGCACCCGGTATCTTGACGTCAAGAGAAATTAGCGAGCGCTCGGAAGGACGCGGCATGAAGATCATCTACACCCACACCGACGAGGCACCGGCCCTGGCCACGCAGTCGTTGCTGCCGATCCTCGAGGCGTTCGCGGCGCCGGCCGGCGTGCAGGTCGAGCTGCGTGACATCTCCCTGGCCGGCCGCATCCTGGCCCAGTTCCCCGACTGGCTCACCGCCGAGCAGCGGGTGCCGGACGCGCTGAGCGAGCTGGGCGAGCTGGCGACCACGCCCGAGGCGAACATCATCAAACTGCCCAACGTCAGCGCGTCGGCGCCGCAGCTCAAGACGGCGATCGCCGAGCTGCGCGAGCACGGCTACGACCTGCCCGACTACCCCGAGACCCCGAGCACGGACGCCGAGCGCGAGGTGCGGGCGCGCTACGACAAGGTCATGGGCTCGGCGGTCAACCCGGTGCTGCGCGAGGGAAACTCCGACCGCCGCGCGCCGGCCTCGGTGAAGGCGTACGCCCGCAAGCACCCGCACTCGATGGGCGCGTGGTCACCGGACTCCAAGTCGCACGTGTCCACGATGTCCGGCGGTGACTTCCGCTCGACCGAGAAGTCGGTGACCGTCGCGGCGGCCGGCTCGGTGCGCATCGAGCATGTGGCCGCCGGGGGCGGGGTCAGCGTGCTCAAGGCGACGACGCCCGTGCTGGCCGGCGAGGTCCTCGACGCCGCGGTCATGCGCCGGGCCGCGCTCGACGCCTTCCTGGCCGAGCAGGTGACCGAGGCCAAGGACCAGGGCGTGCTGTTCTCGGTCCACCTCAAGGCCACGATGATGAAGATCTCGGACCCGATCATCTTCGGGCACGCGGTGGTCGCGGTCGTCGGCGCCGTCTACGACACCTACCCCGACGTCAGCGCCAACGACGGCCTCGCCACCCTGCTCGGTACCCACCCCGAGGCGAAGGACGCGGTCGACGCAGCCCTGGCCGCCGGCCCGTCGATCGCGATGGTCGACTCGGACAAGGGAATCACCAACCTGCACGTCCCGAGCGATGTCATCGTCGACGCCTCGATGCCGGCCGCGATCCGCTCCTCGGGCCAGATGTGGAACGCCGCCGGCGAGCAGCAGGACACCAAGTTCGTCATCCCGGACTCGTCCTACGCCCCCCTGTACGCCGAGACGGTCGAGCACTGCCGGATCAACGGCGCGTTCGACCCGTCGACGATGGGCACCACGCCGAACGTCGGGCTGATGGCGCAGAAGGCCGAGGAGTACGGCTCGCACGACAAGACGTTCGAGATCGGCTCGGCCGGCACCGTGCGCGTCGTCGACGAGGCCGGTGCGACGCTGCTGACGCAGGACGTCGGGCCCGGCGACATCTGGCGGATGTGCCAGACCAAGGACGCCCCGGTCCGCAACTGGGTCGAGCTCGCCGTCGAGCGGGCGCGGGCGACCGGGGCGCCGGCGGTGTTCTGGCTGGACGAGACCCGCTCGCACGACGCCGAGCTGCTGAAGAAGGTGCGCCCGGCCCTGGCCGAGCTCGACACCGACGGCCTGCAGCTGGAGATCATGGACGTCGCCACGGCCACCCGGTTCACGCTGGAGCGGGCGCGCGCCGGGCAGGACACGATCTCGGTCACCGGCAACGTGCTGCGCGACTACCTGACCGACCTGTTCCCGATCCTGGAACTCGGGACCAGCGCGAAGATGCTGTCGATCGTGCCGCTGATGAACGGCGGCGGGCTGTTCGAGACCGGCGCCGGCGGTTCCGCGCCCAAGCACGTCCAGCAGTTCGTCAAGGAGAACCACCTGCGCTGGGACTCGCTCGGTGAGTTCTTGGCGCTCGCGGTGTCGCTGGAGATGCTGGCCGACAAGAGCGGCAACGCCAAGGCCGAGATCCTGGGCCTCGCGCTCGACCGCGCCACCGGCACGCTGCTGGAGGAGAACCGGTCACCCTCGCGGCGCGTCGGCGAGCTGGACAACCGGGGCGGCCACTTCTACCTGGCGCTGTACTGGGCCCAGGAGCTGGCCGGGCAGCACGAGGACGCCGAGCTGGCGGCGGCGTTCACCCCTCTGGCCGAGGCGCTGGCCCGGGACGAGGCGGCGATCGTGGGCGAACTGAACGGTGTCCAGGGTTCGCCGGTCGACATCGGCGGCTACTACCAGCCCGACCCGGCCCGGGCGGCCGCCGCGATGCGGCCCAGCGCCACCTTCGCCGCCGCGCTCCAGCTCGTCCGATAGTCGCGAACCTCTACAGCCAGGCGGTGCGCCGACTCGCGTCCGTCGACCGAATGTGGTAGCTCCAGTTCTCGGCGATCTGGCCCGTGTCCCTATGACAACGGGTTACGCGTAGGTAGCGTCCGGGTGTCCGTCCGGTTGAGCGACGGATACGCGCGGCGCTCGCCCGGCCGCGGGCCGAGCGTTCTGGGAGGCAGCGGTGCTCGCGTTCGAGCGGCACGGATCCGGCGAGCCGCTGGTGCTGGTGCACGGGCTCACGCATCGCCGGCAGGCCTGGTACCCGGTGCTCGATCAGCTGGCCGAACAGCGCGAGGTCATCCTCGTCGACCTGCCCGGCCACGGGCAGTCCGACCCGTTCTGCCCGGGCGCCGAGCCGGTCACCGAGGCGCTGAGCGCGCTGTTCCAGGCGTTCCTCGCCGAGCAGGAACTGGTCCGTCCGCACGTCGCGGGTTACTCGCTCGGTGGCCGGGTCGCCCTCGAGGCCGGCGCGCGCGGCGATGCCCGCAGCGTCGTCGCGTTCTCCCCGGCCGGCTTCTGGCGCACCGACGCCGAGTTCGCCTACACCCGCCGCATCTTCACCTCGGCCGCGGCGCTGGTCGAGCGTCTCGGGCCGCGGGCCGAGCGGGTCTCGCGTTCGCGGGCCGGCCGCAAGCTCATCTACGGCATCCTCATGTCGCACCCGGGCCGGGTCGACGCCGACCATGCGCTCGGCGACATCCGGGCGTTCGAGTACTCACGGCCGGCGCTGAAGACCCTGCTGGACGCTGCCACCCCGTTCACCGAGCACATCGCCCCTGAGGTGCCGGTGACCATCGCCTGGGCCGCGCGAGATCTGGTGCTGCCGCCATGGCAGGCCGAGATCGCCAAGCAGGTCGTGCCCCAGGCCGAGCACGTGATGATGCGCGGCGTCGGCCATGTACCGATGTGGGACGCGCCCGAGTTCGTCGCGCGGATCGTCCTGCGGGGCACCGTCCCCACGGCCACCGTCGCCCCGCTCACCGTCGTCCGGCGGACC
>JBDTGE010000194.1:0-6553 GCA_039937575.1 Jatrophihabitantaceae bacterium | reverse complement strand
CTCCACGAGCGGATGAGCGTGCCCGGTGAAGCCCCACTCCAGCGTCAGCCGGTCGTCGGACTCGGCCAGGGCACTCGCATCTCCCGACTGCAGCGCGCGCAGCGTCACGACGCCGTCGCTCAACCCGGCCGCGGGCAGCCGCGCGTACGCCGGTGCGATCGGCTCACCGGTGCCCGACGCCAGGCGGCCGAACCGGGCCAGGTCGCTGACCCGCTCGGGCGCGGCCGCGTCCAGTGGACGGTGCAGCCGGTCGCGCACGGCACCCTCGAACTGGAAGCCGGCGGCCAGCGCGGTCCGCACCGACGCCAGGTTGCGGACGTCGCACAGCAGCTGCACCCGCCGCAGGCCGCGCCCCAGGGCCCAGTTCGCGAGCACCCGCGTCGCCTCGGCCGCATAGCCGTGACCGCGGGCGGCCGGCGCGACCCAGTAGCCGATGTCCTGCTCGCCGCTCAGCCGTAGCGAGGCCGACCCGACGACCTGCCCCGTCGCCGACTCCACGACCGCGCTCCCGATCCCGGTGCCCCCACGCCGCCCCTCGTCGCCGAGCTCGGTCACGAACCGGACCGCCACCTCGTGCGGGTACGGGTCCGGGAGTGCGAGGAACTCGTACATGCTGCGGTCCTGCATGATCGCGAACACGGCGTCGGCGTCCGCGGCAGACCACGGCCGCAGAGTCAGCCTCGGCCCGGTCAGGACCAGCCCGTCGAGTTCGACGCCGGCGAAGACACCCATCGGCAAAGCGTGCCAGAGGCCGCCAAACCGAAAGGCACGATCGGAGGATGATCATGACCGGGAAGGCGCGCTTGGTCGGTTTCTTGGTTCCTCGTGTGACCGAGCCGTGATCGCTGCACGGTTGCCCGTAACATGGCCGCGTGGTTCTAGCCAAGATATTGCGCGCCGGTGAAGGCAAGACCGTCCGACGTCTGTCGACGATCGCCAGTCACATCGAGACGCTCGAAGACGACTACGTCGACCTCACCGACGCCGAGCTTCGGGCCCTGACCGATACGTTCAAGGAACGGTACGTCGACGGCGAAACGCTCGATGACCTGCTGCCCGAGGCGTTCGCCGTCGTCCGCGAGGCCGCCCGCCGCACGCTGGGACAGTTCCACTACAAGGTGCAGCTGATGGGTGGCGCCGCCCTGCACCTGGGCAACATCGCCGAGATGAAGACCGGCGAGGGCAAGACGCTCGTCTCCACCCTGCCGGCCTACCTCAACGCGTTGAGCGGCGACGGCGTCCACAGCGTCACCACCAACGACTACCTGGTCGCGCGCGACGCCGACTGGATGGGCCGCGTGCACCGCTTCCTCGGCCTGACCGTCGGCAAGATCCTCAACGACCTGCCGCCGGAGAAGCGCCGCGCCGCCTACGCCTGTGACATCACGTACGGCACGAACAACGAGTTCGGCTTCGACTACCTGCGCGACAACATGGCCTGGTCCCTCGAGGACCTCGTGCAGCGCGGGCACCACTACGCGATCGTCGACGAGGCGGACTCGATCCTGATCGACGAGGCGCGTACCCCACTGATCATCAGTGGCCCGGCCGAGGAGAACCAGCGCTGGTACCTCGAGTTCGCCCGCATCGCGCCGCGCCTGAAGAAGGACGAGCACTACGAGGTCGAGGAAGGCAAGCGCACCGTCGCCGTCACCGAGGAGGGCGTCGCGTTCGTCGAGGACCAGCTCGGCATCGACAACCTGTACGAGGCGGCGAACACCCCGCTCGTCGGCTATCTGAACAACTCGCTCAAGGCCAAGGAGCTGTTCAAACGGGACAAGGACTACATCGTCAACAACGGTGAGGTCCTCATCGTCGACGAGTTCACCGGCCGCGTGCTGCAGGGGCGCCGCTACAACGAGGGCATGCACCAGGCGATCGAGGCCAAGGAGGGTGTGCAGATCCAGCAGGAGAACCAGACGCTGGCCACGATCACCCTGCAGAACTACTTCCGGCTCTACAGCAAGCTCTCCGGCATGACCGGTACCGCGCAGACCGAGGCCGCCGAGCTGCACCAGACGTACAAGCTCGGCGTCACCCCGATCCCGACGAACATGCCGATGGTCCGCGAGGACAAGACCGACTACATCTACAAGACCGAGGACGCGAAGTTCTCCGCCGTCATCGACGACATCGCCGAGCGGCACGAGAAGGGTCAGCCCGTCCTGGTCGGCACGGCGAGCGTCGCGAAGTCCGAACGGCTGGCGTCGTTGCTGCTGCGCAAGGGCATCCCGCACGAGGTCCTCAACGCCAAGCAGCACGCGCGCGAGGCCGCGGTCATCGCCGCCGCCGGGCGCAAGGGCGCGGTGACGGTCGCGACGAACATGGCCGGCCGTGGCACCGACATCATGCTCGGCGGCAACCCCGAGTTCGCCGCCGACGCGTCCCTGCGCGAGCGGGGCCTGAGCCCGGCCGAGACGCCGGACGAGTACGAGCTGGGCTGGTCCGAGGAGCTGGACAAGGCCAAGGCCGAGGTCGCGCTCGAGCACGAGGAGGTCGTCGAGCTCGGCGGCCTGTACGTGCTGGGCACCGAGCGGCACGAGTCGCGGCGCATCGACAACCAGCTGCGCGGACGGGCCGGCCGGCAGGGCGACCCGGGCGAGTCCCGCTTCTACCTCTCGCTCGGTGACGACCTGATGGTCCGCTTCAACGGCGAGCGCGTGCAGCAGATGATGAACTTCCTGCGCCTGCCCGAGGACGTCCCTATCGAGGCCCGCCCGGTGGCCAAGGCGATCCAGTCGGCCCAGACCCAGGTCGAGCAGCAGAACTTCGAGATTCGCAAGAACGTCCTCAAGTACGACGAGGTGATGAACAAGCAGCGCAGCGTGATCTACGACGAGCGCCTGCAGGTGCTCAAGGGCGTCGACCTGACTGACCAGATCCGTCCGATGATCGAGGACGTCGTGCGGGTCTACGTCGAGGGTGCGACGGCAGCCGGGTACGCCGAGGAGTGGGACCTGGATCAGCTGTGGACGGCGCTGCGGACCCTCTACCCGGTCGGGCTGAGCATCGACGAGGCGATCGAGCAGGCCGGCGGTGAGAAGTCGGACATGACGCGCGAGTACCTAGTGGAGGAGTTGCTGGCCGACGTCAACGCGGCCTACGACGCCCGCGAGGAGGACCTGGGCGCCGAGGTGCTGCGCGAGCTCGAGCGCCGGGTGCTGCTGTCGGTGCTGGACCGCAAGTGGCGCGAGCACCTGTACGAGATGGACTACCTGCAGGAGGGCATCGGCCTGCGCGCGATGGCCCAGCGCGATCCGCTGGTCGAGTACAAGCGCGAGGGCTTCGACATGTTCGCGGCCATGATGGACGGCATCAAGGAGGAGTCCGTCGGGTTCCTGTTCAACCTCGAGGTCGAGGTGGACGACGGCGAGAGCGAGGGCGCCACCGAAGGTGAGGCGGCCCTCGACTCCGGCGACGCCGCGCCCGGCGACCCGCAGCTGGACGTCTCACTGCTCAAGGCCGCACAGGACGAGCACGAGTCCCACTCCAACGGCAAGTCGCCGCAGATCAAGGCCAAGGGCCTGGAGCGGGACACCTCGGCCAAGCCGATGGTCTACAGCTCGCCCGAGCTCGGGTCCGAAGCCCCGTCGGTGCAGACGACGGACGGCGAGAAGGCCGCGGCCGGTGAGTCGAGGACGGCGCGGCGGCAGCAGGCGCGCACCGGTAACCCGAATCGCGGCAGCCGGGGTAACAGCGGTAGCCGCAGCAGCAAGGGCAAGCGCAAGCGGTAGCCCGCCCGACCCGCATTCGACCGAACCCCGGATCCACCATCCCCCGACGGGTGGATCCGGGGTTCGCCGCGTGCGGCCCGCTCAGGCGAGCTGCAGCCTCAACCGAGCTGGAGCTTGGTGCAGCGCCACCGGCCGTCCTGCGCCTCCAGCCGCAGTGCGACGGCGCGGACCCGGCGCCCGACCTGCAGCGTCGCGTTCAGCTCGGCCACCCCGTCGGCCGGAGTGCTGGCGTGGACGGTGCGCACCGTTGCTGTGTGGATCCAGTGCGGTCGATTCAGCCGAGCTGCCCGTTCGAAGTCCGTGCCCAGGCCGTAGGCGACCCGATGGTCGAGCAGCGCGCTGAGCTGCTGCAGTGGCCGGCGTCCGGCCGCGGTCTCGATGATCCCGACGAGCAGGCGGCGCCCCCAGCCGGCCGGGTCGGGGAGCGACTGCGGCAGCGCTGCGCCCGGCTGGGCGTGGCGCCCGAGCGGGCGAGGTTCCTGGAACGGCAGCCGCCGATCCCACGGCCCGGTCCGGTGCAGTTGGGCCGGCACCAGCTCGTCGTCGAACGGCGGCTCGCGCCGCGGCGCCGGCCACACCTCGAGCCGTTCGATCGTCGGTCGGTCCAGCGCTTCACGGGTGATCGTGGCGGTCATCGCGTCTCCTGTTCCGGTGGGGTGTGCAGCACTTGGCCCGGCGTGAGGTGGTTCGGGTCGGCGCCGATCTCGGCGCGGTTGGCGAGGTACCAGCGCGGCCAGGCCACGGCGATCCGGGCGGCGGGCGCACCCGCCGCCATGCGGGCGGCCGCGACACTCCAGAGCGAGTCGCCCGGCCGGACGAGCACGTCGGTCGCGAGCGTTCGGGAGAGGGCGGGCGGGCGAGCCGGGGGTGCCGGCCGATCGGTCGCGGGCAGCTGAGTCGCGGGTGGCTGGGTCGCCGGCAGTTGTGGAGCCGGCAGCGTCGGGGCCGGGAGGTTGCTCGTGGGCAGGGTCGGCGCCGGGAGTGGTGGTGGCGGCGTCGCCCGGCCGCTCGGGACGTGGCGGCTGGGAGTGTGGGCGCTGGGAGTGAGGGCGCTGGGAGTGAGGGCGCTGGGAGTGTGGCCGCTGGGAGTGTGGGCGCTGGGAGTGTGGCCGCTGGGAGTGTGGGCGCCCGCCGCGATCGGGCTCAGGAGCACGCCCAGTCCCGCGGCGCCCGCGGCGGCGCGGTACAGCACCTGGGGCAGTACGACCTGCGCGAGCCGGCGACCGGCCCGACCCAGCGCGCCCGGCGCGTAGGACACGAGCGCCGCCGACAGCCCAACGGCGAGCCAGGCGCCGACCAGCCAGAGCGCCGTGGCCGCGAGGGTGACGGCCGCGGTGTCACTGCCGACCCGATCGACCCAGGCCTGCGGTGCGGCCAGGTCGTGGCGCAGCGCGCCGACGTCCGGCCGCAGGCGCCACAGCAAGACCGAGTCGACGACGGCGGCGGTCAGCGTCCGGATCACCGATCGATCGTTTCGCATCATAATCCTTCGTTTACGTACGTTTACGTTGATTGGTATTCATACACATATGCAAGATCTCTGTCAATGCCGATAAAAAGGATGGCCGAGTTCGGCCTCGGTCATCGAGGTGATCTCGGCCAGTACTGGGGAGGTCATCGGCAGCGTCGCCGAGGCGCAGGGGGCCGACGTGGACGCCGCGGTCGCGGCTGCGCGGCGCGCGTTCGAGGACCCCGCCGGGTGGTCGCAGCGCGAGCCGGCCCGCCGCGCCGCGGCGATGGAGAACCTCGCCGTCCAGCTCCAGAGCCGCGCCGAGGAGATGGCCCGTCGGGTCGGTTCCCAGACCGGCAGGCCGATCTCGCCCGGGTCCGGCGCCGGCCTCGCGCTATGACGAGGTCGTCGACCTGCTCGTCGCGTTTATGTCCTCGCTGTCGGTCGGTGACGCACGGACCCGTCGACGCAGATCGGTCCGATGGCCTCCAGCACCCACCGTGACGGGGTGGTAGGCCCGGAAGGTACGCACCGCGACGATCGGCATCAACCGCTACCTGCTCGACCCGGAAGCCGTTCGGCGGGATCAAGGTATGCGGTCTCGGTCGGGAACTCGGGCCGAGCGCGCTCAACGCCTACCAGCCGGTCAAGACGATCTACTCCTGAGCGCGGCGCGGCCCGCTCCAGGACGTAAGGGAGTCGTAACGCGAACCGGCGGAGACGGTCCGCGGGTCGGTCATACGCTGATCCCATGCGTCAGCTCGGCGGTGTCCGAACGCGCGGGACAAGCCCATGCTGATCCTGGTGATCGTCGGCTTCACAGCCGGTGTCATCACGAGCATCTCGCCGTGCGTCCTGCCGGTACTGCCGGTCATCTTGTCCGCGTCGGCGAACCGGTCGCAGAGTCGGTGGCGGCCGTACGGCGTGGTCGCGGGCCTGGTGCTGAGCTTCAGCGCGTCGACGCTGTTCGGCTCGCTGCTGCTCAGCGCACTGCACCTGCCGCAGGACTTCCTGCGCGACGCCGGCATCCTCGTGCTCGTCGTCATCGGGCTGAGCCTCATCGTCCCGAAGCTGGCCGAACTGCTGGAACGGCCCTTCACCCGGCTCACCTCCCGGCGGGGCGTGAACCCGGACAGTAACGGCCTGGTGCTCGGTCTCGGACTCGGCCTTCTGTTCGTCCCCTGCGCCGGCCCGGTCCTGGCCACGATTGCGGTCGTCGGCGCGACGCACCACTTCGGCGTTGGCGCGGTCGTCCTCACCATCGCCTTCGGGCTCGGTGTCGGCCTCCCGCTGCTGGTACTCGCGCTGGCCGGCGATGCGCTTGCGCGCCGGACCGGGATCCTGCGCAGCCGGGCGCGCGCCGTCCGGC
>JBDTGE010000193.1:0-4386 GCA_039937575.1 Jatrophihabitantaceae bacterium | reverse complement strand
GACCTGGTCGGGTATCGCGGCCGCGGCGCCGGCACGGTCACCGGCAGCCCACTTCTCGTGCATCGGCCGCAGGGCCTCCCCGCGGCCGAGCCAGTCGTGGAACGCCGCGTAGGCCGGGACGGTCAGGTAGGTCGAGATCAGCAGCTTGCCGAGGTTGCGGGCGTACTCGGCGTCGTCGGTCGGGCACACGAAGATCCGGGCGACGGTGTCGGCGTCGGGGTTGGCGATCGCGTCCAGGCACCGGGCCACGTCGTAGGCGGCGAGCCAGTTCAGGATCGCGCCGTCCGCCTCGCGGCCGGCCAGGCGCAGCATCTGCGGGCGCAGCGCGGCCAGCAGCACGGGTGGCGCCACCGTAGGCGCCTGGTCCAGCTTGAACCGCTTGATCTTGAAGCTGTCGAACTCGCCGTCCACGCGCTCACCGGCCAGAGCCGACTTGACCACGCGCAGGACGTCACGGCAGCGCCGGTACGGCTCGTCGAACGCGATGCCGTTCCAGTTGCCGACGATCACCGGGCTGGACGCCCCGAGGCCGAGCACGAAGCGGCCGGGCGCGGCCGCGGCCATCGTCGCGGCCGACATCGCGATAAGGGCCGGACCCCGCGTGTACACCGGCACGATCGCCGTGCCCAGGCGCAGCGTCGGCTCCCACGCCGACGCGAGCGCGAGCGGGGTGAACGCGTCGGTGCCGTTGGTCTCGGCCGACCACGCGTCGGTGTAGCCGAAGGACGGCAGCGCGCGAATCAGCTCGGCGTGGGCCGGCAACGGTGCCCCGATCAGCGGAACGGTCAGACCCCAACCCATGGCATCTCCTCTACGTCGTTCACGGATGGATCGCCAGCCCGGCCAGGACGAAGTCGGCGAGCTCGGCCGCGATCTGGGCCGGGCGCTTGCGGCCGTTCGGGCGGTACCAGAGCGGCAGCTCGTTGATGACCCCGAAGATCGTGAACGTCACGACCTCCGGCGACGCGACGCTCGAGAACGCCCCGCACGCCTGGCCCTCGCGCACCAGCCGCTGCACCGAGTCGTGATAGCGGCGACGCGCCCGGCGGTACTCCTCGGTGCGCTCGCTGCCCAGCCGGTTCAGCTCGCGCCAGAACACCAGCGCCCGTTGGGCGCTGGCCGCGGTCGACTCGACGAGGTCGAAGATCAGTACCCGCAGCGTGTCGGCCGGCGCGAGATCCCGCGCCAGGGTCTCGTCCAGCGCCGCGAGCTGCCGGCTGATCAGATCGCCGTACACCTCGAACAGCAGCGCTTCCTTGCTGGCGAAGTGATGGTAGAAACCGCCCTTGGCCACGCCGGCCTGGGTGATGACCTGGGCCACGCTCGTCCCGTCGTACCCCTGCTTGGCGAACAGCTCGACCGCCGCGTCCAGGACGCGGTCCCTGACCGTGCTCACTGTGTCCGACTGTTCGCGCGAGCACTCATCGCGAGGTGTACGGGCGCAGCTCTTCGCGGGCGATGGAGCGCAGGTGGACCTCGTCCGGACCGTCGGCCAGGTGCAGGGTGCGCAGCTGGGCCCACGACTCGGCCAGCGGCGTGTCGCCGGAGACGCCGGCCGCACCGTGCGCCTGGATGGCCCGGTCGACGACGTAGGACGCGGCACGCGGCGCGGCGACCTTGATCGCGGCGATCTCGGCCCGCGCATTCTTGGCCCCGACGTTGTCGATCAGCCACGCGGTCTTGAACACCAGCAGGCGCGCCTGCTCGATCGCCATCCGCGACTCGGCGATCCACTCCTGCACGACGCCCTGCCGTGCGATCGGGCCACCGAACGCCGAGCGTGAGGACACTCGGGCACACATCAGCTCCAATGCCCGCTCGGCCATGCCGAGACTGCGCATGCAGTGATGGATGCGACCGGGTCCGAGCCGGGCCTGGGCCATCATGAAGCCGCCGCCCTGCGGGCCGAGCAGGTTCTCGGCCGGGACGTGGACGTTGTCGAAGTTGACCATGGCGTGCCCGCCGTGCGTCCCGTCGTCGTATCCGAAGACCGACGTCGAGCGTTCGAGCGTGACGCCGGTCGTCTGCAGGGGCACCAGGATCATCGAGTGCCGCGCGTGGCGTTCGGCGTCCGGATCGCTGACGCCCATGACGATCGAGATCTTGCACTCCGGACGCATCGCGCCGGAGGACCACCACTTGCGGCCGTTGACGACGTACTCGTCGCCGTCGCGCGTGATCGTCAGCGCCATGTTCGTCGCGTCCGAGGAGGCCACCGCCGGTTCGGTCATCGAGAAGCAGGACCGGATCTCGCCGTTGAGCAGCGGCTTGAGCCAGCTCTCGTGCTGTTCGTCGGTGCCGAACATCGCGATCAGTTCCATGTTCCCTGTGTCCGGGGCGGCACAGTTCATCGCCTCCGGCGCGATCGCCACCGAGCGGCCGGACAGCTCGGCCAGTGGCGCGTAGTCGAGCACCGAGAGCCCGGCTCCGAACCGGTCGTCGGGCAGGAAGAGGTTCCACAGTCCCTGCTGCCGCGCGATGTCCTTGAGCCCGCCGAGGACCTCCGGCGTGCGGAAGGTCGTGCCCGCTGCCCGGTTGGCCGCGGCCTGGGCCTCGAACTCGTGCTCGGCCGGGTAGACGTGCTCGGTGAGGAACGTCGACACCTGCTCCTGCAGGGCCTCGGATCGCTCGCTGTGGCGGAAGTCCATGGGCTGTCCCCTTTGTCGGCTGGCGAACTAGCGGTTGGTGATCTAGCGGTTGGTGATCGAGTGCAGGGCGGCGGCGAGCAGCTTGGGCACGGCCGGACCGAAGTGGTCGAACCCCGCGCCGACCGTCTTGCCCTGCAGGTAGCGGTGGTGGATTCCCTCGGCGACGACGGCGAGCTTGAAGTAGCCGAAGCCGACGTACCAGTCCAGCTGAGTCAGGTCGCGGCCGGATCCGGCGTCGTAGCGCGCCACCATCTGCTCGGCGGTGAGGAAGCCGTCGCCCGGGCTCATGCGGGGCATGACGAAGTCGTCCTCGGCCGACAGCGTCTGGTAGACGACCAGCAGGCCGACGTCGGTGAGCGGGTCGCCCAGCGTCGCCATCTCCCAGTCGACGACCGCGGCGATGCCGCTCATGTCCGGGCGGTACATGACGTTGGTCAGCCGGTAGTCACCGTGGACGATCGCCGGTGCCGACTGCTCGGGCACGGTCTCGTTCAGCCGGGTGATCACCTGGTCGAGCACGTCCAGCGGCCGGGTCTCGGAGGCCTGCCACTGCTGGTGCCAGCGCCGGACCTGCCGGGTGAGGAAGCCCTCGGGCCGGCCGAACTCGGACAGCCCGACCGCTGCCGGGTCGACGGCGTGCAGGGCGACCAGGGTGTCCATCAGCTGCTCGCAGGCGATGCGCGCGCCGTCGGCACCGAGGCCGGAGATCTCGTCCGGGCGGTCCAGGACGATCCCGTCGACGTAGCCCATCAGGTAGAACGGCGCGCCCAGGACGTCCTTGTCCTCACACAGCGCGATCGCCTCAGCGACGGGTACGTCCGTCCCGTCGAGTGCCTTGATCACGGTGAACTCGCGGACCATGTCGTGCGCGGTGGGCAGGACGTGCGCGAGCGGTGGACGGCGCAGGGCCCAGGTGGTGCTGCCGTCGCTGACCCGGTAGGTCAGGTTCGACTTGCCGCCGGCGATGACCTGCCCGGACAGCTCGCCGCGGCGCAGGCCCGGGTGGGCAGAGTCGAGCCAGCGCGTCAGTGCGGTCAGGTCGAGTCCGGGGAGTTCGCTCACCCGCTGACTATACCGACCGACCGGTCGGTATCGCAAGGGCTCCGGGTCAGGCGTGCTCGTGCAGCCAGGTCAGGACCTCGAGCGCGTGCCCGTCCGGCGGGAACACCGGATAGAAGACGTGCTCGATGCGACCCTCGGACGCGATCAGCGTGAGCCGCGAGTACCGCCGCACACCACCCGTCTCGAACGTCGGGAGATCGAGCGCCCCGGCCAGGGCCAGGTCGGGGTCGGCCAGTAGCGCGAACGGCAGGTGCAGCCGATCGGCCACTTCGCGCTGGTAGCCGGTGTCCTGACTGGACAGGCCGTAGACCTGCCCGGCGCCGGCGGCCACCAGTTCGCTGTGGTGATCGCGGAACGCGCAGGACTCCGGCGTGCAGCCGCGGGCTCCGGGGATCTCGTCCCAGCCGGCCGGCAGGTCGACTCCGGGCCGTCCGGTCATCGGGTAGATGTAGATGATCGTCCGGCCCGGGCCGAGGTGCGCCAGCGCGACGGTGTTCTGGTCGGTGCCCACGAGCTCGAGCGCCGGCAGTTCGCGGCCGGGCAGGTGGTCGGCGCGGCCGTCGTCCTGGGGCGCGGGGAGGTCGGCCGGTAGCGGGAAGTCAGTCATGATCAGCCGACACTAGCGTGGAAGAGGGCGCCGACGCCGAACGTCACCGCGGCGGCGACGACTCCGAGC
>JBDTGE010000192.1:0-7528 GCA_039937575.1 Jatrophihabitantaceae bacterium | reverse complement strand
AGTCGGCGATGACCGCCATGACCGCGGCCGGCGGGGCCTCGATCACGATCGATTGAGTCGACTGCTCGGTCATTCGGAACAGGCTACCGCCCGCCGGCCGCCGACCCGGGCCATCCGGGCCGGGTCGAGCCGGTCACCGAGCGACCAGAACACCGCCTTGGCCCGGCCACGGTAGCGATCGGTGAGCCGCCGGACCTCGCGGCGGCTCAGCGGCCGGCCGCCCGTGCCGTCCAGGCGCAGGAAGAAGTGGGCCACCACACCGTCGAACTGGGGTTCGAGCCAGACCTCCATGGATCCGGCGACGCGGCCCCGCTCGCTCGGCCCGACCGTCCAGCGCACGCCCTTGGCGCCCCGCCACTCGTCGACGCTCAGCCGCAGCTCGGGCCACCAGCGCCGCCAGTTCGCCGGATCGGCCACGATCGCCGCCAGTACGGCCGGCCGCGTGCCGATCCACGTCGAGTCGACCACATCGATGTCGGACACATCGGTGACCCTCCCAGACCCCGCGCGGGAGTCGCATCGGGACCGGTGACGGGATACGGTGACCGGGCGCCGCTCGGGCAGCGCGGCTCGACCTCTGACTCAGTCTGAAAGGACGACAGACGCGTGCGCGAGCTCAACGTGGCGAGCAACCTCTCCACCCTCACTCAGACCAACACGGCCGACTTCGTCTACGAGAACGCCGTCACCCGACCGCAGCACGTCGCGCTCCGGCGCCGGGTGGACGGGGTGTGGACCGACGTCACGAGCGCACAGTTCGCCGACGAGGTGACCGGCGTGGCCAAGGGCCTGATCGCCGCCGGCGTCCAGGCCGGTGACCGCGTCGCCGTCATGAGTAAGACCCGGTACGAGTGGACGGTCGTCGACATCGCCCTGTTCGCCGTCGGTGCGGTCGTCGTGCCGATCTACGAGACCTCCAGTGCCGAGCAGGTCCAGTGGATCCTGTCCGACTCCGGCGCCACGGCCGCGTTCATCGAGTCCGAGACGCACGCGGCGATCGTGGCCGAGGTTCGCGGCCAGACGCCGGACCTGTCCCACGTCTGGGAGTTCGAGAAGGGCGCGCTCGGCGACCTGACCTCGAGCGGATCGGACGTCTCGGACGAGCAGGTCACCTCGAGGCGCACCGCGGTGCGCCTCGACGACGTCGCCTCGATCATCTACACCTCCGGCACGACCGGCCGGCCCAAGGGCTGCCAGCTCATCCACCGCTGCTTCGTCACCGAGGTCACCGAACTGCTGGACGGACTGTCCTCGTTCTTCAACGAGAACACCTCGACGCTGCTGTTCCTGCCGATCGCGCACGTGTTCGGCCGGGCCATCGAGATCGGCGCGCTGGCCGCCGGCTGCACGCTCGGGCACACCGCCGACGTGAAGAACCTGATCGATGACCTGGGCGAGTTCAAGCCGACGTTCGTGCTGGCCGTCCCGCGCGTGTTCGAGAAGGTCTACAACACGGCCAGGCAGCGCGCGCACGGCGACGGCAAGGGCAAGATCTTCGACCGGGCCGAGAGCGTGGCGATCGCGTACTCGCAGGCCACCGAACGGGGTAAGGCGCCGCTGGGCCTGAAGCTGCAGCACCTGGTGTTCGACAAGCTGGTCTACGTCAAGCTCCGGGCCGCGCTCGGTGGCAACTGCGTGGCGGCGGTGTCCGGCGGCGCTCCGCTCGGCGCCCGGCTCGGCCACTTCTTCCGCGGCGTCGGCGTCACGATCTACGAGGGCTACGGACTGACCGAGACGACGGCCGGTATCACCGTCAACCGGCCCGAGGCGCTGAAGGTCGGCACGGTCGGGCGGCCCATCGGTGGGGCGACGGCGCACGTGGCCGACGACGGCGAGCTGCTGTTCAAGTCCCCCGTCGTGTTCTCCGGCTACTGGAAGAACGAGGCGGCCACCGCCGACGCGATCGACGCCGACGGCTGGTTCCATACCGGTGACATCGGCGAGATCGACGAGGACGGGTTCATCCGGATCACCGGCCGCAAGAAGGAACTCATCGTCACCGCCGGCGGCAAGAACGTCGCCCCGGCCGTGCTCGAGGACCGGGTTCGCGCCCACTGGCTGGTGAGCCAGTGCCTGGTCGTCGGCGACCAGCAACCGTTCATCGCGGCCCTGATCACGATCGACCCCGAGTCGTTCCCGACCTGGTTGGCGCAGAACGGCAAGCCGGCGTCGACGACGGTCGAGGACGTGGCTGGCGACACGGACCTGCACGCGAAGATCCAGCAGGCGATCGACGACGCGAACAAGGCCGTGTCCAAGGCGGAGTCGATTCGCAAGTTCACCATCCTGAACGAGGACTGGACCGAGGCCGGCGGGCAGATCACCCCGTCGCTCAAGCTCAAGCGCAACGTCGTGATGAAGGAGTGCGCCGACCAGATCGCTGAGCTGTACAGCGGGTCCAAGGCCGACTGAGCCGCCGGCCCGCTCCGTTACGCAACAAGATCTAGCACGCACCGCGATCTTGTTGCGCTCCCACCGCCCAGACGAGGCATCCGCAACAAGATCGCTACGGGCCGGGGGCGCCGCACCAGTAGCGCGTCCCCGCGCTAGTCCTGCAGCATCTCGCTCAGGTGTTCGGCGATGACGTCCCAACGCCAGTCGCGCTGCACCCACGCCCGCCCCTGCTCGCCCAGCCGGGCCCGCAGGTCGGCGTCCTCGAGCAGCGCGATCAGTCGCTCGGCCACGGCGGGCGGGCGGCGGCCGTCGACCACGTAACCGCTCTCCCCCTCGAGCACCGCGTCGGGCGCCCCGCCGGAGTCGCCGGCCAGCACGGGCAGCCCGAGCGCGGACGCCTCGAGGTAGACGATGCCCAGGCCCTCGACGTCCAGGCCGGCCCGCCGCGTGCGGCACGGCATCGCGAACACGTCACCGGCCGCGTAGTGCGCGGGCAGCTGCTCGTACGGCACGCCCCCGGTGAGCACGACATGCTCGGCCAGCCCGCGCTCGGTGGCCAGCCGGAGCAGGTCGTCGTGGTACGGGCCCCGGCCGACGAGCAGCAGTGCCGCGTCCGGGATCGACCGGCGAACGATCGCCAACGCTTCGATCAGCGTGTCCTGCCCCTTGCGTGGGACCAGCCGGGAGACGCAGACGATCAGCGGACGGCCGACCAGCCCGTGCCGGATCCGCACCAGCGAACCGTCCACCCCTGGATGAAAAGTCTCGACGTCCACTCCAGGTGTGAGCTGACGTAGCGTCGCTCGGGGTCCGAACGCCGGGGCCAGCCGCGACCGGGTGTACTCGCCGAGGTAGGTGATGACGTCGCACTGGTTGCCGATCCGGCGCAGCGCCTGCCGCCCGCCGGGGAGCTTGGCCCAGCCCACCTCGTGCCCGTGGGTCGTCGCGACCAGCCGTTCGGCGCCCGCGGCGCGCAGTGCGGGCGCGAGCAGCCCGAGCGGCGCCGACGCCCCGAACCAGACCGCCGTGCAGCCGTGCTGGCGCAGCACCTCGGCCGTCCGCCGGCGCGCGTAGGGCGAGGGCACCAGCAGGCCCGTCGGGTGCCGGACGACTGGGAACGGCTGGGCCGCGTCGAACTCGGCCGAGCCCTCGTGGTCCGAGGCGTACACGACGATCGATCCCATCGGCTGCCGGATCGCCAGCTGGTGCACGAACGACTGGATCCCACCCTGCCTCGGCGGGAAGTCGTTGGTGACGACGAGCGTGCGGCGGCTCATCCGAGCTGCGCCCGCACGTACGCGATCCACTGCGTCGTGAACGTCGCCGTCGTGACGCCGAGGACGTCGTGCAGCGCCTGGGTGATCGCGTAAGAGGCGGGCAGCTCGGCCGTCCCGACCTCGCGGTAGAAGCGGACCAGACTCGCCGTTCCGGCCCGGGCCGCGATGAGCCGGCAGGCGAGCCAGGACTCCTCGTAGATCTGCGGCAGCCGCGTGGCGCCGACCGTGAACGCGGCGTCGGCCGGCAGTGCGGTCGGCAGCACGCCGCGCACGACCTCGGCCCGCAGCTCGGCCGCCGTGGTGTGCACCGACTGCCCGTCGTTCCGCTCGCCCACGTAGTCGGCGAACCCCTCGACCAGCCAGCGGGGCGTCGTGTCCGACGTCGACGCCGCGGTGGCCAGATGGGTGATCTCGTGCCGCACCACGATCTGCCGGCCGACGCCCGAGAGCTGGGCCAGCGCGTCCGGATCCAGCACCAGTCGCTGCCCGTACGGCTGGTGCGAGACGGGGTCGATCCCGTCGGTGACCGCGACGGCCGAGATGTCCGCGCTGGAGTTGTTCGTGCCGACCATGGCGGCGAACTCGGCAGCGGTCGCCGGCACGAGGACGGCCACCCGCTGGGACCAGCCCGTGCCCCAGACGGCGCTGACCTGCGGGATCGCGCCGTCGACGATGTCGGCCAGCGTGCTCACCTGCAGCGCGCTCTCGATGTGCCCCAGGACCAGGGCCGAGGAGCCCCCTGCGACGACCACCGCCCCGAAGTCCCACGGCCCGCGCCAGCTGACCCCGCCGGCCTGCGCCAGGTCGTCGTCGCCGGCCAGGTACACGTGCCCGTGGCGACGGACGAACGTCCACCACAGTTGGTGTTCGGTGGGCACGACGTCGACGCCGGCCAGCTCGTACGCCACGGTCACCTGCACGATCAGCGCCGCCGCGCCGTAGCGTCGGGTCGCCGCCTGCTGGGCCGAGGCATCGGTAACCGGTGCGCTGATCGTGTAGGTCCAGGTCTTCAGCGGCACGTCCGAGATGTTGTCGATCTCGGCCGACTGCGCCGAACGGAACGCCCGGCTGACCTTCGCCGTGTCGACGTCGGCCAGGTACGCGGACGCCGAGTGCGTGAGCACCGCCTTGGCGTGGCGGGCCAGCAGGGCGCTCACCTCAGCCGATGTCGGTGCGCCGCTGGGCTGGGTGCCGGCCGACGAGCAGCCGCAGGCGAGGAGGCTGAGCGCCACCAGCACGGCCGGCAACCGCCCACACCGGCGGCGCAGACGTCGGGCTATCACCTACGAGAGGGGGATCAGCCGGTAAGACGGGTGCCGCCGTCGAAGTTGCCGCTGTCGATCGCCGAGGCGACTTTGACATTCTCGCCCGTCTGCGGCGCCGAGACCATCAGCCCGTCGCCGATGTAGATCGTGACGTGACCGATGGGCTGGTAGAAGAACATCAGGTCACCGGGAGCGAGCTGGCTGAAGGACACGTGCGTGCCGTAGTTGTACTGGTCGGCCGCCGAGTGCGGCAGGCTCACGCCGGCCGAGCCCCAGGCCCGCATCGTCAGACCCGAACAGTCGTAGGAGTCGGGGCCGGCCGCGCCGAACACATACGGCTTGCCGACCTGCGCGAGCGCGAAGCGGACGGCCTGGGCCGCCGCCTTCGAGTCGATGTGCGGGATCTTGGCCTTGACGTTGTCGAGCGCCTTCGACGACACGGTCGGGTTGACCGACTGCTGATAGCTCTGGCGCTGGGCCGCGGTGAGCGAGTCGAGCAGGGCGCTGTACTTGTCCAGCTGCTTCTGGACAGTGGTCTTCTTCTGGGCCAGGGCATTACGCGTGGCCGTGGCGGCCGCGAGCATCGACTCGGCGCGCTTCTTCGCGGCGTCGGCCTGCTTCTGCACGACCGTCACGTTGCTGACGATCTGGGCCGTGTGCGTTGAGATCATCGACAGCGTGGTCAGCTGGTCGAGGTAGCTGCTGCCGCTGCGGCTGGACAGCAGGGCGCCGGTCGCGCTGAACGAGCCGCCTTCGTACTCGGCGGCCGCGGCCGCACCCAGCTCGGCGCGCGCGGACTGGAACGCCTGGTCGGCCTTGGCGGCGGCGCGCTCGGCCTGCCCGGCGGCCACGGAGTTCGCCTGGACGGCGATCTGCGCCTGGTCGTACCGGTCGATCAGTTGCGAGTTCTGCAGAGCCAGATCGCCCAGCTGCTGTTGCACCTGGGTCAGCGTCGGCTTGGTGCCCGGGCTGTTCGGACTGTTCGGACTAGCCGACGCCGGCGCGAGAAGAGCGGGGGTGAAAAGCGCTGTCGCTCCGAGTGCGGCAATGGCCAGCAAGGGCCGGAACCGACGCAAGACTGCATTCGCCACTGTTGGCCGAACTCCGTTCTTCCTAGAGCCGCCTACCGAGTTAGCTGACGGGTTCGGGCCGGAAGTAGCCCTACGGCGCACGTCGACCTGCTGATCGAGCAGGTCGATTTGCCCCGATTCACCCCAGTGACAAACTTGGGTCCCCGGTTCGCGATCTCATCGTCCACGGCTGCAGACGCCAAGACCAAGCTGCGATTCGGCGGTGACTTCCGGTGATACCCGCTTCGGGCACCGTCGAACCGGAATGTCTCGGAAAGGTTACGGGTAGGGCGAATCCTGTGCAACGTCGGGTCGGCGCGTCACGCGAAGCCGCTCGTTTTTCTACCCCGTGCCCCGTGCAGACCGGGATGAACCAGACACCGGCTGCAACGGCGGCACCAAACCCGCCTGGGCCAGCCGACGCAGGGCCCGCCGTTCGGCCGGGTCGAAGTCCACCGGGACCGGCGGCCGGTCGAGCAGGAACGCTACGACGCAGTCCGGGCACCCCTCGCCCTGGACGGGGCAAACTTCGCAGTCGATCAGCATGCTGTGCTCCTGACGCTCTCGGTACAGAACCTGCCCCGAACGCTAAGAGCCCCGTCTGACAGTTTCGAGCCGCCGTCGGTCCAGCCGTCCCCGGCGGAGCCCAACGCAACCACGAGCCCAACAAGTCAGACCACCCCGGCGGAGCCCAACGTAACCACCTGCCCCGGGCGCCACGCGACGAAGTCGCGGGCCGGTCGTCGTGTCCGCCCGAGCGTGCGAGTGGCGGCGCGGCGATCGGCAGCGCCCCAATCAGCTGAGCCGAGCGAGCAGCACGGTGGACGGCACGGTCCACGCCCCGGATCGCCGCACGTCGACGACGACCTGCTGGTCCGAGGTGACCACCACGACCGCCCTCCCGTGCGGCTCGGCGTCGACGAGGCTGCGGATCAGGTCGTCGGCGATCTGCTCGCCCGCACTGAACAGCACGCGTACGCCGCGCGGTGTGCGCGGCTGGACGGCCGGCCGCGTGCCGCCGTCGAACGCGACGGTGATCTCGGCCCCGGAGCGACCGGCCAACGCCGCCAGCGCGGTGACTAGCCGGTCGCGCTGGTCGGACAGGGCCAGCTCGCCGTACCCCGTCTTGGTCACGTTGTAGCCGTCGACGATCAGGTGCACCTGAGGCAGGGACAGCAGCCGGTCCAGCGCGGCCGGGTCGTCGGCCGAACGCCGCCCGCCGTCGGTCCCGGCGGTGGGCACGACGTCGGCCGGACGCATCGACGTCGGCGACAGCGACAGCTCGCGGCGCACGCCGGCCGCCGCGTCGGTCAACGTCTGCAGCAGGAGCCACAGCCGGGCGTCGTCGACGTCGCGATCGGTACGCGCTCCGCGCCGGGCGCTGCCGCTCGCGCGCTCCAGTTCGGTGATCCGGGCACGCAATCGACGGCCTTCGACCTCGCGCGAGGTCTCGGCCTGCTCGGCCCGGAGCCGAGTCCCGGCCAGCGCGTCCTGCGCCGCGTCGCGGTCCCGCTCGGCCGCG
>JBDTGE010000191.1:0-7290 GCA_039937575.1 Jatrophihabitantaceae bacterium | reverse complement strand
CGATCTCCGGTCCGTCGGGCCACCGCCCGTCGCTCACGACTCCCGTCGCCGCGGCGCGGGGCAGCAAGTGGGCGGGCAGTCCACCCCGCACAGGCCGAACGAGCCCAACGACTTCGGCTCGGCACCGGAAAGCCGCTCCTGCACGAGTTCGCGGATCGCGGTGACGAAGCCGGGATGGGTGCCCGCCGTCGCCGCCCGGGCGAAGTGCAGGCCCAACTCGGCGGCCGTCGCCCGGGCCTGGACGTCCAGGTCCCACAGCACTTCCAGGTGGTCGGCGACGAATCCGGTCGGGCTCACGACCACGGCCGTCGTCCCGGCGGCCGCCAGGGCGCGCAGGTGCTCGTTGATGTCCGGTTCGAGCCACGGGACCGACGGCGGCCCCGAGCGCGACTGCCAGACCAGGTCGAACTCGGCGTCGGCGCCGCGCGCCAGCAGCGCCACCAGGCGAGCCGTCTCGCGCTGCTGCGCCTCGTACAGCCTGCCGGCGTCCGGGCCGGATGATTCGTTCATCGACGCCGGGATCGAGTGCGCCGTGAAGACCAGCCGCGCGCCGTCGCGCTGGTCGGCCGGCAGCGACTCGAGCGCCGCCCGCACCCCGGCCAGGTTGGCCGCGACGAACCCGGGGTGGTCGAAGAAGTGCCGCAGCTTGACCAGTTCGGGCGCCCCCTCGCCGGACACCGCCCGCGCCTGGGCCAGGTCCTCGCGGTACTGCCGGCAGGACGAGTACGACGCGGTGGCGCTGGTGGCGAAGACCAGCGCCCGCTGGACGTCGTCGTCGCGCATCTGGCGCACTGCGTCGGCCACGTAGGGCTTCCAGTTGCGGTTGCCGAAGTAGATCGGCAGCTCGATCGCGTTGGCCGCGAACTCGACCTGCAGGGCCGCGATCAGCTCACGGTTGCGCGCATTGATCGGCGAGACGCCGTGGAAGTGGTGGTAGTGCTCGGCGACCGTCGCGAGCCGATCCTCCGGGATGCCGCGCCCGCGGGTGACGTTGCGCAGGAACGGCATGACGTCCTCGGGTCCTTCCGGGCCTCCGAACGACAACACCAGCAGCGCGTCGTACTGGGACAAGAGCTAGACGCCCATCGCGTGGAAGCCGCCGTCGACGTGCAGCATCTCGCCGGTCGTCGCGGGGAACCAGTCCGACATCAGGGCACAGGCCGACCGCGCGACCGGCTCGCTGTCCTCGTTGTCCCAGCCCAGTGGCGCGCGCGCGTCCCACGCGTCCTCGAACTGGTTGAAGCCGGGAATGCTCTTCGCCGCCATCGTCCGGATCGGCCCGGCGGCGATGAGGTTGACCCGGATCTTCTTCGGTCCGAGCTCGCGGGCCAGGTAGCGCGACGTCGACTCCAGGCCCGCCTTGGCCACGCCCATCCAGTCGTACGCCGGCCAGGCGATGCGCGCGTCGAACGTCAGCCCGAGGATCGATCCGCCGGCCTCGCCGAACAGCGGAAGAGTCGCTACGGCAAGGGACTTGAGCGAGTAGGCCGAGACGTGGACCGCCGTGGCGACGTCCGCCCACGGCGCGTCGAGGAACCCGCCGCCCAGGCACGACGCCGGCGCGAACCCGATCGAGTGGAACACGCCGTCGACGCCGTCCATGTGCTCGCGGGTGCGATCGGCCAGGGTCGCCAGATGTTCCTCGTCGGCGACGTCGAGCTCGATGACCGGGGCCGGTTGCGGCAGCCGGCGGGCCACCCGCTCGACCAGCGACATCCGCCCGAAGCCGGTGAGCACGACTTGGGCGCCCTGCTCCTGCGCCATCCGGGCCACGCCGAACGCGAGCGAGGCGTCGGTGATCACTCCGGTCACGAGCAGTCGCTTGCCGTCCAGAAGTCCCATGGTCAGATCCCCATTCCCAGTCCACCGTCGACCGGTAATACCACGCCGGAGACGTACGCGGCCGCGTCCGAGGCGAGGAACAGTGCCGTCCCGGCGATCTCCTCGGCCGTGCCGTAGCGCTTGAGTGGGACGCTGCCGAGGATCTCCGCCTTGCGGGAGTCGGTCAGCTCGGCGGTCATGTCGGTGTCGATGAAGCCGGGCGCGATGACGTTCGCGGTGATCGATCGGCTGCCCAGCTCGCGGGCGATCGACCGGGCCAGGCCGATCAAGCCGGCCTTGCTCGCGGCGTAGTTGGCCTGACCGGGCGAACCGATCAACGCCACGACCGACGAGATGAAGATCATCCGGCCCTTGCGCGCGCGCAACATGCCCTGCGCGGCGCGCTTGGCCACGCGGTACGCCCCGGTCAGGTTGGCGTCGATCACACGCTGGAAGGACTCCTCGCTCATCCGCAGCAGCAAGGTGTCGTCGGTCAACCCGGCGTTGGACACCAGGATCTCGACCGGGCCGAGCTCGGCCTCGACCGCGGTGAACGCGGCGTCGACGTCCTCGACCGACGTGACGTCGCAGCGGACACCGAACAGGCCCTCCGGTGCCCCGCTGCCGCGATGGGTGACGGCCACCCGATCGTCGTTCGCCTCGAACGCGCGCGCGATCGCGAGGCCGATGCCCCGATTGCCGCCGGTCACCAACACTGTCCGGCTCATTGGGGTGCCTCTCGTCGGTCAGCCTGGCCCGCGAAGCGGCGGTGAGTGACTACTGCGGTGCTCACGCGAGGAACGCTAGCGGATCGAGGGCCTACGGCCTTCGCACCCGCTCTACCCGCGAGTACGGTCACCGAGTGAGCATCGCAGGGCCGCTTGCGGCCCGAGGAGCGGAGCGAGCGGGCGATGAGCGCTCGCGCGAAGAGCGGAGGGTCAGTGCGAGCCATCCAGATCACTGCGTTCGGCGGACCCGAGACCCTGGTCGTGGGCGAGCTGGCGGACCCCGTCGCCGGTGAGGGCCAGCAGGTGTTCGACGTGCTGGCCGCGGGGGTCAACTACGCCGACACGCACCAGACCGAGGACTCCTACCTGGCCAAGCAGACCCTGCCGATGATCCCCGGTGGCGAGGTCGTCGTGCGAGGCGCGGACGGCCAGCGGCTCGTCGGCCTGCTCGGCACCGGCGGTTACGCCCAGAAGGTCGCAGCCGATCCGCGGTACCTGTTCCCGGTGCCGGATGCCGTGTCGGACGCCCAGGCGCTGTCGACCCTGGTGCAGGGCGCCACCGCGTGGCACCTGCTGAGGACCAGCGCGCACCTGGCCGAGGGTGACACCGTCGTCGTCCACGCCGGCGCCGGTGGTGTCGGCACCCTGGCCATCCAACTCGCCCGGCGGTGGGGCGCCGGTCGGATCATCGCGACCGCCTCCAGCATCCAGAAGCGGCAGCTGACGCTCGACCTGGGCGCGGACGTCGCCGTCGACTCGCGGACCGAGGACCTGACTGCGGCGCTGCGGGACGCCAACGGCGGCAAGGGCGTGGACGTCGTGCTCGAGATGACCGGCGGCAAGGTCTTCGACCAGAGCCTGGCCGCGCTGGCCCCGCTCGGGCGGCTGGCCGTGTTCGGCATGGCTGGGCGCACTCCCCCGTCGCCCATCGACGCCGGCCGGCTGATGGGCCGCAGCACGGCCGTCATCGGCTTCTGGCTGATCCACATCGTGCAGCGGCCGGCCCTGATGGCCGCGGCCGTCACCGACCTGATGAGCATGATCGCCGAAGGTTCGATCAAGCCGGTCATCGGCGGGACGTACCCGCTGGAGCGAGCGGGCGACGCCCACCGGGCCCTGCTCGATCGCAGCTCGGTCGGCAAGCTGGTCCTCGATCCGCAGGCCTGACGAGCTCAGACCAGGCGGCCGCCCCAGAGCATCGAACAGCCCGCCGCGGCCAGCATGACGAGCAGGCCGATCGCGAGAAAACGCCAGCTGACGTCGTGCCGCGTCGTGGTGTAGCCGATCTGCGAGCCGATGTTCTTGAACGCCTGCTCCAGCTCCTGCTGGGTGCGCGCGATGCTGAACGTCCCACCGGTCTGCTGGGCGATCTGCTGCAGCGCCTGCTTGTCGGCGGGCACCGGGATCGTGTCGCCCTGATAGGTGACGGTCCCGCCGTCGGTGCCGAACGCGATCGTCGACACCTCGACGCCCCCCTTCTTGGCCGCGGCCACACCGACGCTGATCGCGGGCGGGACGGTGTTGGACCCGTCGCTCATCAGCACGATGCGCCCCGGCGGCGGCTTGTTGCCCTGAGCAGCGGACGTCAGGCCGAAGTTGGCGATCGCCTGCAGCGAGGTCAGGATCGCGCCGCCGATGCCGGTCGACTCCTGCAGCTTCAGGCCCGCGATCGACCGGAGCACCGGCGCGCGGTCCAGGGTCGGCGGTACGAGCAGGTTCGAGTTGCCGCCGAAGGAGACCAGCCCGAGGTTGATCCGTTTGGGCAGCAGCCCCACGAACTGCTTGCCCGCCGCCTCGGCCGCCGAGATGCGCGAGGGCAGGACGTCCGTCGCCTCCATGGACAGCGAGACGTCGATCGCGAGCATCACCGTCGCCCGGTCCCGCGGGACCCGGACCGCGGCCGTCGGTTGCGCGACGCCGACCGTCAGCACGGTCAACCCGACCAGCATCAGGGCGAAGGTCAGGTGCCGGCGCCATCCGGGCCGGCGAGGCGCGACGCTGCCGAGCAGTTCGAGGTTGCTGAAGCGCGCGACGTAGGTCTTGCGCCGCAGCTGCAGCAGCACGTACGCGACCAGCAGGAGCGCAACGGGGATGAGCAGCAGTAGCCACTGCGCCGAGAGGAAGCTCACCGAACACCGGCCCCGACCGAGCCCACCACGAACTGGCGCCGGGCGACGACGAACCTGACCACATCAGTGATCCAGTCCCGGTCAGTCCGCAGCTGCAGGTGCGCCGCGCCGGCGTGCCGCAGTGCGGTCGCGATACGTCCCCGCTGCTCCAGCGCCGCCTCGGCGTAGCGGCGCCTGACTGCGTACGATGAGGTCTGCACCTCGAGCTGGCGGCCGGTCTCGGGATCGGCGAAGGTCACCAGACCGGCGTCGGGCAGTTCGAGCTCGCGCGGGTCGAGCACCTCCACGCCGAGCAGCTGATGGCGGTCGGCCAGCGCGCGCAGCGGACGCACCCATGGCGGCTCGGTGCCGGTGGGCCCGGAGTCGAGATAGTCGGAGATGACCGCGACCAGTCCCCGTCGCCGCTGCGGACGCCGCAGGGACTCGAGCATCGAGGACAGGTCGGGTCCACCCGCACCGTCCGCGCGGGGTGTGGCGGCGATGCGGCGCACCAGATGCCGCGCGTGCTGGCGGCCGGACCGGGCCGGGATGCGGTACAGGGACTGGCCGTCGCCGACGACCGCACCGATCCGGTTGCCGCCGCGGACGGTCAGGTGGGCCACGGCGGTGATCGCCGCCAGGACAAGTTCGCGCTTCTCGGTCATGGCCGTCCCGAAGTCCATGCTGGGCGAGAGGTCGACGACCAGCCAGGTCTCCAGCTCACGGTCGGCGATCGTCTGGCGAACATGAGGCACGGTGGTGCGGGCGGTGACCGGCCAGTCCATCCGGCGCACGTCGTCGCCGGCGAAGTACTGGCGCGACTCCCCCGCCTCCGAGCCGGGACCGGGCACCAGGCCGAGGTAGTTGCCCTGCAGCAGGCCGTCCAGCTTGTTGCGGACGCTCAGCTCCAGGCGCCGCAGCAACGGCTCGGCCGCGGCGAGATCCAACGTGGGGCCGTGCTCGCTCACGCTGAACGTTCACCCCACGGCGACTGCTGCGGCGCCGACTGGCCGAACACGAGCGGTGACTGCGGCGGGCCGGCCGGCGGTGCGATCGGACCACCCGCGCGCTGCCGGGGTGCCACCTGCGGGAGCGGGATCGTCTGAAGCACGCGCCGCACCGCCTGGCCGGCCGCGATGCCATCGGCGACCGCGTCGTAGCTCAGGACCAGCCGGTGCCCGAGGACGTCACCGGCGATGTCCAGGACGTCCTGGGGCAGCACGTAGTCCCGTCCGCGGAGCAGGGCGAGCGCGCGGCCGGCGGCGATCAAGCCGAGGCTGGCGCGCGGGCTGGCGCCGTAGGAGACCCACTGCGCGACGTCCGGCATGCCGTGCTCGGCCGGGTGGCGGGTGGCCACGACGACGCGGACGACGTAGTCGACGATCGCGTGGTGGACGAACACGCGGGACGCGGTGCCCTGCAGCCGCTGGAGTTCCTCGGTGCTGATGACCGGGTTGGCGCTCGGTGCATCGACGCCCATCCGGTAGACGATCTCGCGCTCCTCGGCGGCCGTGGGGTAGCCGACGGCGATCTTCATCAGGAACCGGTCGCGCTGGGCCTCGGGCAGCGGGTACACGCCCTCGGACTCGATCGGGTTCTGCGTGGCCAGGACGAGGAACGGGCGGGGCACGTCGAAGCGCTGGCCGCCGATCGTCACGTGCTTCTCGGCCATCACCTCGAGCATGGCCGACTGCACCTTGGCCGGAGCGCGGTTGATCTCGTCGGCCAGGACGAAGTTGGCCATGATCGGGCCGAGTTCGGTGTCGAAGCGCTCGGCGCCCGCGCGGTAGATCCGCGTCCCGACGATGTCGGACGGCACCAGGTCCGGCGTGAACTGCAGGCGGGAGAACGACCCGGTGACCGTCCGGGCCAGGGTCTCGACGGCAAGGGTCTTGGCCACGCCGGGCACGCCTTCGAGCAGGCAGTGTCCCTGGGCCAGCAGGCTCACCATCAACCGCTCGACCAGACGTTCCTGGCCGACGATCACGCGCTTGACCTCGAACATGACGCGTTCGAGCGCGCCGGCGTCCTCGGCCGGCGTGTGCACGGGTCGAGAGGAAGTCACACGGGTCTCCTTGGGCTCGGCCGACGGCGGACTGATCGCCTTCACCGTACGGGACGGCACGCTAGGTTGCCTGGGTGCAACTGCCTCTCACGCCGGACGCTCAGCCCGATGACACGCCGCGTTGTTCGGCCAAAGGCTGCCGCGCTGCGGCGAGTGTGGACCTGCACTGGCGCAACCCGCGACTGCACGACGCCGCTCGGGTGAAACACTGGCTGGCCTGCAATGAGCACGCCGATCACCTGGCCGACTACCTGTCCGTACGCGGCTTCCTGCTCGACCGGAAAGCCTTCTAGCCGAACGATGGCGGTCCCCCAAATGCTTGCAGCCCAGGCGTGACGATCCACAGCTGCAGGCGCGGCGCGACCCGAACACCATCGATCACCGTCTGTGGCGACGACTCTTTAGAACGGCGGGTCGTCGGTCTCCTGAGGTAAGTCCGGCGGGTCGGGATCGCCTTCGGTGGCGGGGTGTTCGGTGTTGTCGTTTCGGATGTACACGTCGTGGGTCGAGTCGATGGGGTAGGTCGAGGCGGGCACCAGGTCGAGGTGGCCGGTGGGGGAGGTCCATT
>JBDTGE010000190.1:0-6063 GCA_039937575.1 Jatrophihabitantaceae bacterium | reverse complement strand
CGAGGCGCAGTCGCTCGAGCGCAACGTGCTGCTGACCGTGCTCTCGCGCATCGGTTCGGGCTCGCGGGTGGTGCTCACGCATGACGTCGCCCAGCGGGACAACCTGAGGGTCGGCCGCCACGACGGCATCGCCGCGGTGATCGAGGCGCTGCAGGGTCATCCCCTGTTCGCCCACGTCACGCTGACCCGTTCCGAGCGTTCGCCGATCGCCGCCCTGGTGACCGAGATGCTGGAGGACCTGCCGCTGTAGCCGCTCGCCGGACACCCTCCGTACCTTTGACGCCATGGTGGACGCGCTGGAGGACCGCGGGCTGGACCGGGGTGGCCGGGTGAGGATCGGGCCGCTGGCCGGCTACACGATCGGGATCACCGCGGCCCGCCGGCGCGAAGAGTTCGGGGCGGCGCTCGAGCGACACGGAGGCCGGATCGTCTACGGCCCGGCGATCCGGATCGTGCCGCTGGCCGACGACACCGAACTGCTCGCCGCGACCAAGCGCTGCGTGGATGCCCCGCTCGACTTCGCCGTGGCCACGACCGGGATCGGGTTCCGCGGCTGGCTGGAGGCCGCCGGCAGCTGGGGGCTGGCGGCACCGCTGACCCAGCACCTCGCTGGTGCCACGTTGCTCGCGCGCGGACCCAAAGCCCGCGGTGCGATAAGGGCGGCCGGCCTGCGCGAAGCATGGTCCCCGGACTCGGAGTCCTCGGCCGAGGTGCTCGAGCACCTGCTCGAGGGGCCCGATCTGAGCGGGCGCCGGATCGCCGTACAGCTGCACGGCGATCCCCTGGCCGAGTTCGTCGCGGCGTTGCGGGCGCGCGGCGCCGACGTCATCGAGGTGCCGGTGTACCGCTGGGTGCTGCCGGCCGACGTCGGACCCCTGCGGCGGCTGCTCGAATCGACGGCCGCGGCCGCGCTCGACTGCGTCGCGTTCACCAGCGCCCCCGCGGCGACGAGCTTTCTTCACCTGGCCGACGACCAGGGCATCGGGGCAGCGGTCCACGCCGCGCTGCGGAACGAGGTTGTGGCCGCGTGCGTCGGGCCGGTGACCGCCGGGCCGCTGGTCGAGGCCGGGCTGCCGACCGTCCAGCCGGAGCGCGGTCGGCTCGGGGCGTTGGTCCGCGAGATCGTCGAGCAGGTGCCACGACTGCGCGGACGGCCCGCGCTCGCCGCCGGTCACGCTCTGGACGTGCGTGGCCACGCCGTCGTGGTCGACGGGGGATTGGTTGCGCTCCCGAGCACCGGCGCCGGGCTGCTGCGCGAGCTCGCGCGACAGCCCGGTCACGTCGTGTCGCGTGCCCGGCTGCTGCAGTTGCTGCCCGGTGACGGCGTCGACGGGCACGCGGTCGACGTGGCGATCGGCCGGCTGCGCACCGCGTTGGGCGATCCGGCGATCGTGCAGACCGTCGTCAAGCGCGGCTACCGGCTGGCCGTCGCCCCCTGAGCCGGCCGGCCAGCGTGTGGAACGGACCACGGTCGGCGCTTGCCGGCGAGGTCGGGGTGAGCGGCTGGCGGCTGTGTCGTCCACCTCCGACCTGATCGCGCGCGACCTGGCTCCGTTCGCCCGCTTCCGGCGGTGCGTTGTCGCCCCACCACGCGGCGGTCGTGAGCGGCCGGCCGCCGCTCGATCGGGACGAGACCGCCGGCCGGATCGCCGATCTCGACGGCCGGTACGACACCGTGCTGGTCGAGGGCGCGGGCGGGCTGCTCGTCCCGTGCCGGGCACCTCGCGTTTCTGGCGCGCCAGGAGCTGGTGGGTGTCCTGCCGGCCGGCCTGAGCGCGGTGGGAGACTTCAACCGTCAGGCGCACGCGGCCCTGGCGCCGCGGTTCGGCGGAACCTTCGACTGGCCGTCGTTCCGCGCCGCGCACCGACTCGGTATCGATCATCTTTAGGAGCTACTGAGAACATGTCCGACGACATCCTTGAGATCGCCCGCACGCAGGTACTGGACGAGGGCATCGGCCTGACCCAGGAGCAGGCGGTCCAGTGCCTGCAGCTGCCGGACGAGCGGGTCGACGCCCTGCTGGACCTCGCGCACGAGGTGCGGCTGAAGTGGTGCGGCGACGAGGTCGAGGTCGAGGGCATCGTGTCGCTCAAGACCGGTGGCTGCCCCGAGGACTGCCACTTCTGCTCGCAGTCGGGCCTGTTCGACTCCCCGGTGCGCTCGGCCTGGCTCGACATCGCGTCGCTCGTCAAGGCCGCGCAGGAGACGGCCGAGACCGGCGCGACCGAGTTCTGCATCGTCGCCGCGGTGCGCGGGCCGGATCAGCGGCTGATGGACCAGGTCCGCGAGGGCGTGGCCGCGATCCGCGCCGTTGTGGACATCAACGTGGCCTGCTCGCTCGGCATGCTGACCCAGGACCAGGTCGACGAGCTGGCCGCGATCGGCGTGCACCGCTACAACCACAACCTGGAGACCGCCCGCTCCTACTTCCCCGGGGTCGTCACCACGCACTCGTTCGAGGAGCGCTGGGACACCTGCGAGATGGTCCGCAAGGCCGGCATGGAGCTGTGCTGCGGCGGCATCCTCGGGATGGGCGAGACGATCGAGCAGCGGGCCGAGTTCGCGACCCAGCTCGCCGCGCTCGAACCGGACGAGGTGCCGCTGAACTTCCTGAACCCGCGGCCGGGCACGCCGTTCGGCGACCAGGAGCCGATGTCGGCCGTCGACGCGTTGCGGGCCGTCGCGACGTTCCGCCTGGTCCTGCCGCGCACAATCCTGCGCTTCGCCGGCGGCCGCGAGATCACGCTGGGCGACCTGGCCGAGCGGGGCGTGCGCGGCGGCGTCAACGCAGTCATCGTCGGGAACTACCTGACCACGCTCGGACGTCCGGCCACCGAGGACCTGGCGATGCTGGCCGACCTGAAGATGCCGATCAAGGCGTTGGCCAAGAACCTGTGACGACCGCTGCCCGCAATGCGTGATACACGGAGATCGCCATGACGAGCCAGGAGTATCACGACCGCGCGGTGTACTGCGATCGCTGCGGGTCCCGGCTCGCCGAGCGCGCTCATGGCGCCTGCGCGCGGGCCCGTGCGCTCGAGCCGCCGCGGTACTGCGCGCGGTGCCGCCGGCGCCTGGTCGTCCAGGTGACGCCGACCGGCTGGAGCGCCCGCTGCATCGAGCACGGCGAGCTGATCGGCCACTGACCTCAGGCGGCCAGCCAGCCGGTGCGCGCGGCCGCGGCGACGGCCGCCAGCTGCGAGCTGACGCCGAGCTTGGCCAGCACCGCGCGGACGTGGCTGCGTACGGTCGCCTCGGCCACCACCCACTCCCTCGCGATCTCGTTCACCGACAGCCCGCGGGACAGGGCACGGAGCGTGGCCTGCTCGCGCTCGGTCAGCCGGCGGAACGGGGCGAGCTCGCGGTCCTGGACCAGTCGCGATCGGCTGAGCTCGGCCAGCAGCAGCACCCGCTCCTCGGGGTCGAGCGGTGCGGTGGTCGTGAGTGCGGCGAGGGCCTGCGTGAGCAGGGCGGTGAAGTCCGATGCCTTGCGCTGCAGACCGATCGCCCCCTGCTCCAGCGCGCGGGCGATCCGCAGCCGGTCGTTCGTCCCGGTGACGAGCAGGACTCGAATGCCCTCCTCGACCAGGGGCGCGATCAGCGGGGTGCTGTCGCCGAACCGGTCCAGGTCCAGATCCAGCAGCACCAGTTCGGGGCGCAGCGCCAGCAGCGCACCGAGCAGGTCGGGCATCGGCGCCGGCGCCACGACCGCCGTCGCCACAGCCGAGCGTTCGAGGGCCGCGCGAAGGGTGTGGGCGAGTAGCAGGTGATCCTCGACGATGGCGATGCGGGCCATCGATCAGCTCACCAGCGCGTGAGCGTCGCAACGGTCGCGGGCCGCGGGCAGGGTCAGCGTCACCCGGGTACCGCCGCCGCTACGTTCGGTCAGTTCGAGCGTGCCGCCCTGCGCGCGCATCGCCGTGACCGCGTTGAACAGGCCCAGCCCACTGCCCGGCGCCGAGGCCGCCGAACCGCGCACGCCCGCGCCCAGCACCCGCTCACGCTCGGTGGGTGGGACTCCTGGACCGTCGTCCTCCACGACGACGCTCACCACCGCGCCGGACCGGTTGACGTGGACCGCGACACTCGCACCCGGTGCGTGCATCCGCGCGTTGCGCAGCAGGTTGTCCAGGACGGTGGCGGTTGCGCGCGGGCGTCCGATCACCGGTAGGGAGTTCAGGTCGGTCCGGATCACCCGGCCGTCGAGCTGATGGATGAGCACCACCGGCCCGATGGCATCGACCAGGTCGAACTCGCTGATCGGCTCGGTGCCGTCGGGGTCCAGGACGGCCTGCAGGCGATGCAGTTCGTGCACCATCAGGTGACCGAGTCGGACCCGATCCGGCGAGTCCGTGATGGCCTGCGTGGTGAGTAGATTCGAGGCGGCGATGACGCCGACGATCGCCGACTTGGCGTCGTGCAGTCGCCGCAACTGGGCCAGCCGAGCCTCGTCGAACTGTCGCTGCATGTCGTTGAACACCCGCGTGGCGTCTGCGGTCTGCAGGTCGTCGTGCGTGAACGTCTGGCGCAGGTCGGTCAGCGACACGAGCGCGGCCAGGCCCGACGCGGCCAGCTGCAGGCCGGGCGTGATGCCGGTCATCGTCGCGTTTCCGGCCATGCTCGACGCCAGCGCCCACTCGCCCGCGGCCATGAACACCATCGCGGTGCAGAGCCAGAACTCGGTCGGGCGGCGGGTGCGATCGGCCGAGCGCCACGATCGCGTCGCCAGCGCCAGCCAGCCGATTGCGCCCGCGCAGTCGACGCTCACCCACAGGACGGGCATGCCGGCCGGCCAGAGGTCGCGCACCGCGATGACGGCGCTCGAGACGGCGCCGACGGCGACCACGGCCCAGGTGAGCCGGATGAGGATGTGGCGCCGCGGATCGGACTGGCCCACCGCGGGAAGTAGCAGCGCGAACACCGCGGCCAGGCACAGCGTGTGTACGGCCGGGTTCGGCTGGGCCAACGTCAATGGATCGCCGACCAGCGGGTGCACGCGAACTGCCGCCCCGAGGACCAGCAAAGCCAGCGCGGCGCGACCGGCGCCCAGGTCATCGGCCAGCCGCCACCGCATCAGGCGGACTACCCCCGCGATGAGGAACAGGCTGGAGGCAAAGGACCTGGCCGCGGCGGGCAGTTGCTGGCGGGCCAATGGATCGTGAGCGGACGACAGCCCGACGAACAGGCACCAGGCGACCACGATCACCACGAGGCACGCGGCCCACAGGGCCGGCCGGCGCCTGGATGCGGGCAGCCGCCAGCCGCCGTTCAACGATGTTTCCCCCACTGCTTGCAACCCCCCGGGGCGGCGACGGGCCCGAATGCTTCGGGGTCGCCGCGTGCCTACGCGCACGAAGGATCTTCCACGCAAACGATCCCGTCAAGGCGAATCGCGTGTTTCGTGAAGGAAATCGAAGAAGCCGGTGTTTGCCCTAGCCCATAACGGACAAAGGCCGGAGAGCGCCCGGTCAAACGGCGACGAGTTGCTCCGGAGTGGGCGCCGGTTCCGAGTCACGGGAAGCTGCGGTGTCCCAGTCCTCCGTCCTGTTCTCCGGCGGGACTTCCTCGTCCGGGAAGAACAGCCGCCACAGCAGCAGGATCGCGATCGTCACCGTGGCGATCGAACCGATCCCCGACGGTTGGCGCAGGTAGACCATCAGGTAGCCGAGCCCGTGTACGCCGAACCGGACCTGGCCCTTGACCTGGTCGGGCCGGATGGTCCACGCGTCGGCCGTCCGGTTCGCGTCGCCCTTGGTCGTGATACCCGCGCTGGTGACGTTCACCACGCGGTGGGTGACGACGTCCGTGGTCAGGTCCGAGTGCCGGAACGTGATCACCTCGCCGGGCCGTGCTGCCCGGTCGGCCGGCCCGTCGACGACCACGTCACCCGGGCGGTACGTGGGCGTCATGGATCCGGTGTGGACCACATAAATTCGGTAGCCCTGCAGCCAGAGTGCCGCTCCGGTTCCGACAACTCCCAGGACGGCGAGCGTCACGACGCCGAGTGTGATGCGCCGCCCCAGGCTCGTCCTGCGACGCTTGGGGCGGCGCACGGTCGACTC
>JBDTGE010000189.1:0-13213 GCA_039937575.1 Jatrophihabitantaceae bacterium | reverse complement strand
AGGAACACGGTCTCCGGGTTGAACAGGTGCAGCTCGCCCTCACGCCGCCACTGGTACTCACCACCCACGTCCAGGCCACGGTGGGCCCTCGCCGTCGGGACCAGCGGGTAAGCGGTCGCGTGCCGGGCCGCGGCCTCCTCGGCCAGCACGGACAGGCCCGCGCCACCCAGACGCGATGGCGTGCCACCGAAGTACTCGTCGACCAGCGGCTGCGCGAGGCCGAACGCCTCGAAGACCTGCGCTCCCGTGTACGACGCGATCGTCGAGATGCCCATCTTGGACATCACCTTCAGCACGCCCTTGGACAGCGCCTTCACGTAGTTGTTCAGCGCTGTGCCGGCCAAAGCGCCTGGACCGCTGGTCGGCGCGCCACCCACCACGTCCGAGATCGCTCCGGACTTCACCAGGTCCTCGATCGACTCGAACGCCAGGTACGGGTTCACTGCCGCTGCGCCGTAGCCGATGAGCAGTGCAACGTGGTGCACCTCGCGCGCCTCGCCGGTCTCGACGACCAGACCGACCTGGGTGCGCTGGCCGGTCCGGATGAGGTGCTGGTGTACCGCCGAGGTCAGCAGCAGGGCCGGGATCGGCGCGTGGTCGGCGTCGCAGTCACGGTCGGAAAGGATCAGGATGCGCGCGCCGGCCGTCACCGCGTCCGAGCACTCGCGCCGGACGCGCTCGATCGCCGCGGTCAACGCCTCGCCGCCGCCGTGCACGCGGAACCGGCCGTCGATCAGCTGGCACTGGAACCCGGGCATGTCCCCGTCGGCGTTGACGTGCCAGATCTTGGCCAGCTCGTCGTTGGTCAGGACCGGACGCGGGATCACGATCTGCCGGCACGAGGCCGCGCTCGGCGTCAGCAGGTTCTGCTCCGGCCCGACGCTGCCGGACAGCGACGTGACCATCTCCTCGCGGATCGCGTCCAGCGGCGGGTTGGTCACCTGCGCGAACAGCTCGCTGAAGTAGTCGAACAGCAGGCGCGGGCGCTGGGAGAGCGCGGCCAGCGGCGTGTCGGTGCCCATCGACCCGATCGGTTCGGCACCGGCGCGCGCCATCGGCGTGATCAGGATCCGGAGCTCCTCCTCGGTGTAGCCGAAGATCTGCTGGCGCCGGGTGACCGACTCGTGGCTGAACACCACGTGCTCACGCTCGGGCAGGTCATCGAGCTGGATGAGGCCGGCGTGCAGCCACTCCTCGTACGGGTTCTCGGCCGCGAGCTCGGACTTCACCTCAGCGTCCGAGCGGATCTCGCCGCGGGCGGTGTCGACCAGGAACATCTTTCCCGGCTGCAGCCGGCCCTTGGCCACGATCGTCGCCGGATCGATGTCGAGCACGCCGGACTCGCTGCCCAGCACGACCAGGTCGTCCGATGTGCGCCACCAGCGGCCCGGGCGCAGGCCGTTGCGGTCCAGCACCGCACCGATGACCGTGCCGTCGGTGAAGTTCACGCAGGCCGGGCCGTCCCACGGCTCCATCAGGGCGGAGTGGACCTGGTAGAAGGCGCGCCGCTTCGGGTCCATGCCGGCGTTGTTCTCCCACGCCTCCGGGATCATCATCAGCACCGCGTGCGGCAAGCTGCGCCCGCCGAGGTGCAGCAGCTCGAGCACCTCGTCGAAGCTGGCCGAGTCGCTGAACTCCGGCGTGCAGATCGGGAACAGCCGCTTGAGCTCGCCCGGACCCTGCCCGCCGTCGCCCCCGCGAGCGGGCGCGAGCAGATCTGACTCGAGCAGGGCCTCGCGCGTCCTCATCCAGTTGCGGTTGCCGCGGATGGTGTTGATCTCACCGTTGTGCGCGATGTACCGGTACGGGTGCGCGAGCGGCCAGGACGGAAAGGTGTTCGTCGAGAACCGGCTGTGGACCAGGCCGATCGCGCTGGTGAAGCGCTCGTCGAGCAGATCGGGGAAGAAGGACCCGAGCTGGTCGGTGGTGAACATGCCCTTGTAGACGATCGTGCGGGCGGACAGCGACGGGAAGTACAACTCGATCTCGGCGTCCCGGGCCTGGCGCTCGACGACCTTGCGCAGCGCGTAGGTCCGGCGCTCCAGCGCCAGCCCGGACCCGCCGCGGAGGAACACCTGGCCGAACGCGGGCATGACGCTGCGGGCGGTCGGTCCGAGACTGTCCGGCCGGGTCGGCACGTCGCGCCAGCCGATCACGGTGAGCCCCTCGTCGGCGGCCGCCTGCTCGACCAGGTCGCGCGCCTGCTGCGCCACCTCGGGGTCGGTGGGCAGGAAGGCGATGCCGACGGCATAGGAGCCGGCCGGCGGCAGCGTGAACTCGACGACCGCGCGGAAGAACGCGTCGGGCACCTGCACGGTGATGCCGGCGCCGTCGCCCGAGGACGGCTCGGCCCCCGCCGCGCCGCGGTGCTCGAGGTTGTGCAGCGCGGTGAGCGCGTGCGCGACGACCTGGTGGCTGGGGCGTCCCTTCAGATCGGCGACGAACGCGACACCGCACGAATCGGACTCGAACCGCGGCTCGTAGAGACCCTGGGCGCCGGGCACGGCAGAGAACGGGACGCTCACACGGCCTCCTGTTGGGCGATCGGCTCGGATGGTCGGACTGCCCCTCGTCGGGACGATCCGCACCGGGACGGCATCGGCCCGTGCAGCGCTGTCCAGATTACCGTCCCGAACCCGGCCGCTCGCATCCGAACGCCTGTGACAAGACTCAACCGCCGTCCCAAGGCCCGAGTTGTCCACAGGCACTCGCTCCGGCCGACCGCCGCACCGCATGCTGGCCAGGCTGTCCGGGTGGGGCGCACACTGGGACGATGGACGGAGGAACCGTGCAGCAACTCGCCGACCTGCCGCAGACCTGGACGTTCGAGCAGTTGCAACTGCTGCTGCCGCAGGACGCCGACTGGCGCCGGTACGAGATCGTCGACGGCGCGCTCGTCGTGAGCCCTTCGGCTTCGTTCGACCACGAGGTGGTCAGCGCCCTGCTCCGGGCTCAACTGCAGGGGCAGGTCCCGGCCGGACACCTGGTGCTCGGCCCGATGACCGTGCAGGTCGGGTTGTCCTATCGCATACCGGACCTGCTGGTCGTCCCGACCGAACTGTTCGGGCAGGGCCGGAGTCTGGTCGCACCGTCCGAAGTGCTGCTGGCCGTCGAGATCGTCTCGCCGAGCTCGCGCACCACTGACCGGATCACCAAGCCGGCCCAGTACGCCGCAGCCGGCATCCCGGCCTACTGGCGGGTCGAGACCGAGCCGGACGTCACGATCACCGCGTACGTCCTGCAGCCGGGAGCCGGCGTGTACACCGAGGTCGGCGAGTGGGTGCCGGGCCAGAGCCTCACGCTGGCCGAGCCGTTCCCGATCACCTTCGCGATCGACGCGCTGGTGCCGCCAACCTGAGTCGCCGACAACGAACTCGGGCGTTCCCGGGTTCGGGTCACTGTCCAAGGCCGAGTGCGCCGCCCTCGAGACGGCCTGAAGTCAGGCTTTGCGCAGCTCGGCCTCGATGTCGGCCCGTCGGGCCGGCGGCACCAGGCGGCCGTCGCGGGTCGTGACGTAGAAGGCATCGACCACCGAGCCGGCCACGGACGAGACCCGGGCCGAGACGACGTCGAGCTGGCACCGCTCCAGCGCCGCGGTCACGCGGCACAGCAGCCCGATCGCGTCGGCGGCGCGGTACTCCAGCACGGTCGCGTCGGTGGCCTCGTCGTCGAACCAGTGGATGGTCGGCGGTTCGCGGTCACCGGCCGGCTCGCGCGTGTACGCACGCTCCTTGTCCCGCAGCCGGGCGGCCAGGCCGGTGTCGCCGTCGAGCACCCGCAGCAGTTCGGCCCGTACCCGCGCGGGGTCCGGCATCCGCCCGAACCGCGACTCGACCGAGAAGTGGTTGACCGCCATGCCGGCGTGAGTGCGGATCGACGCCGACCGGACGTCGAGCATCTGCAGCGCGAGGACCCCGGCAGTCCGGTACAGGGCGCCCACCCGATCGGGCACCGCGACGATCACCTCGTCCTCGCGCACCACGACCGCCACCTGCCCCCGGCCGGCCAGCTCACGGCGTTCCTCGTCAAGCGGTGGCATCGCCTCGGGGTCGGCCCCGTGCATGACCGCCGCGACGCGCCGCACCAGGTCCGCGATGAGCCCGGCCTTCCACTCGCTCCACGCGGCCGGGCCGGTCGCGGCCGCGTCGGCGATCGCCAGCAGATGCAGCAGGTTCAGCAGCTCGCCCGACTCACCCACCGCGTCGGTGACGATCCGCAGCGTGGCCGGGTCCTCGAGGTCACGCCGGGTGGCGGTGTCCGGGAGCAGCAGGTGATGGCGGGTCATCGCGGCGATCACTCGGACGTCTTCGTCGGCGAACCCCATCCGGCCCGCGATCCGCTCGGCGATCGGGGCCCCGGCCACCGAGTGGTCGCCCGGGTAGCCCTTGCCGATGTCGTGCAGCAAGGCACCGACCAGCAGCAGGTCCGGCCGCGGGCTGCTGCGGGTGTGCCGCGCCGCCTGCGCCGCCGTCTCGAGCAGGTGGCGGTCGACGGTGAACCGGTGCACCGGGTTGTGCTGGGCCTTGGATCGAACGGTGTCCCACTCCGGGATCAGCCGGGCGAGCAGCCCGGCCAGGTCCAGCGCCTCGAGTACCGCAACGGCCGCGGCTCCGGTGCCCAGCAGGTCCAGGAAGTCCTCGCGGACGAGCGCGGGCCAGGGCACCGGCACCGGCGCCGCCTCGGCCGCCAGCCGGCTCAGGGTGAAGTCGGCGAGCGGCAGGTTGTGCTCGGCCGCGGCGTGGGCGGCTCGCAGCACCAGGCCGGGGTCGGACGCGGGGGCGGCCTCGCGGGCGAGCCCGATCTCGCCGTCGTGCGCGACGACGTCCCGGGCCAGCCCGACCCGCTCGGGCGCCGCGGGTGCGCGGCCGAACCGGCGCCGCCTGATCGGCGGCTGGGCCCGGCGCCAGGCGCCGTCGAGCGTGTGGGCGATCACCCGGGCGGCCTGGTTCACCTGGCGCAGCACCGCGTCCCGCCCGTCGCCGGCGGCCAGCCCGAGCGCAGCCCCGACGCCGTCCTGCTCCTGCAGCCGCAACACGTCCTCGGCCCGCTCAGCCCGCCGGTGCAGCTCGCCCCGCACGTCGAGCAGCAGGCCGTACGCGGTCCGGACGGCGATCGGGACGTCCACCACCTGCGCGATGGCGAGCGCGTACAGCGCCTGCGCGTCCCGCAGTCCGCCGCACGAGTCCTTCAGGTTCGGCTCGAGCAGGAACGCCGCCTCACCCGAGATCTCCTGCCGTTCCAGCGAGAGTTCGTGCAGCTGCATCGAGCGGGCCATCGCGGTCGCCCGCCACGACTCGCGGACCCGCTCGCGGGTCGCCTTGGTCATGGCCTCGTCGCCGGCGACGTGGCGGATGTCGAGCAGGCCGAGCATGGCCTTCAGGTCGTCCTTGGCGACGGCGACCGCCTGATCGGGCGTGCGGACCGAGTGGTCCAGCCCGAGGCCGCTGTCCCAGATCGGGTACCAGATCCGGTCGGCGAGCGGCGCCAGCCCGTCGCGCTTCCCGTCGTGCAGCAGCACCAGATCGAGATCGGAGTACGGCGCCGGCTCGCGGCGCCCGAGCCCACCGACGGCGGCGAGCGCCAGCCCGTCCACGGGCCGGACCAGCCCGCGCAGCCAATCGTCGTACGCGTCGGCCAGCGACTCGCGCAGCGCGACACCACGAAGTCCGGGCCGACGCAGCACGCCGGCCCGGACCTCGATGAGTGACTCAGACTGCGTCAGCGTCGCGCTCCCCCGTGCGGACTCTGACCAGCGTTTCCACCGACGTCACCCAAACCTTCCCGTCACCGATCTTGCCGGTGCGGGCCGCCTCCACGATCGAGTCGACCACCTTGTCGGCCTCGAGGTCCTCGACCAGGACGTCGACCCGGACCTTGGGCACCAGGTCCACCACGTACTCGGCACCGCGGTAGACCTCGGTGTGGCCCTTCTGCCGGCCGAAGCCCTGGACCTCGCTGACGGTCAGGCCTTGAATTCCGAGCACCTCGAGCGCGGCCTTCACGTCATCGAGCTTGAACGGCTTGATGACCGCCGTGATCTGCTTCATGCTCCGACACTCTCTTTCGTCGCGACTGCGGTGGGAACGAACGAGCCCGAGCCACCGGTCGGCCCGAACTCGTACGCCGACTCGCCGTGGATCGCCAGGTCGAGGCCGACGATCTCGTCGTCCTCCGTGACCCGGGTCTGCATGACGAGGCTGATCACCTTAGCGATGACGAACGTTCCGACGAAGGAGAAGATCGTCACGGCCCCGGCGGCCTCGCCCTGATGCAGCAACAGACTCCAGCCGCCCCACTTGCCGCCACCGCCGTAGAAGATGCCGTCGTTGGCCAGGGGGTTCGTCCCCGTCGTGCTGAAGAACCCGATGGACAGCGTGCCGATCCAGCCGCCGACGAAGTGCACCCCGACGACGTCGAGCGAGTCGTCGAAGCCGAGCTTGTTCTTCAGGCCGATGGCGAACGCGCACCCGACGCCGGCCAGCAGGCCGATCACCATCGAGCCGATCGGGCTGACGAACCCGGCGCACGGGGTGATCGCGACCAGTCCGGCCACCGCGCCGGACGCCGCGCCCAGAGCGGTCGACTTCCCGTACCGCAGCTTCTCCACGATGATCCAGCCGATCAGCGCGGTCGCCGTCGCGGTGTTGGTGTTCACCCAGGCGTAGCCGGCCAGATCGCTGGCGCTCAGGGCCGACCCGGCGTTGAACCCGAACCAGCCGAACCACAGCAGACCGGCGCCGAGCATGACGAACGGGATGTTGTGCCCGCGCATCTTCTCCTTGGGCCAGCCCCGGCGGCGGCCGAGCACGAACGCCATGGCCAGACCGGCCGCGCCGGCGTTGATGTGCACGACCGTGCCGCCGGCGAAGTCCTCGGCGAAGAACTTGCCCGCCGGGCGCAGCGACTGGTTCAGCCAGCCGTAGCCGTCGAAGACCCAGTGCGCGACCGGCGCGTAGATCAGGATCGACCACGCGCTGACGAACGCGACGAACGCGCCGAACTTCCAGCGGTCGGCGGTCGAGCCGGTGATCAACGCCGGAGTGATGATCGCGAACGTGAGCTGGAACGCGACGAACACCAGCGTCGGAGTCGTCTGCGCACTGCCGAGCGCCGGAACGATGTCCCTCGCGTTCTGGAGCCCGAAGAAGTGCAGGTCGCCGAGGAACTTGTTCTCGCCGCTGAACGCCCAGGTGAACCCGACGAGCACCCAGGTGACGCTGACGATGGCGATCGCGGCGAAGTTCTGCATCAGCATGGCCAGCACGTGCTTGGCCCGGACCATGCCGCCGTAGAAGAAGGCCAGACCCGGCGTCATCAGCAGCACGAGGGCGGCCGAGGTGAGGACCCAGGCTGTGTCACCACCGCTCAGGTTCTTCTTCAGGTTAAACGGCGCGTAGCTGGTGGCGAGTATCAGGTGCGACACAAGGCGTCTCCCGTTGTCGATACGGTCGGTCGGAGGCGCTGCGATGCCGAGCGCTTGCCGGAACCCTCGTTGGTTCGTGTTTCAGCGAACAGCGCCGTCGTGTTTCGGGCAGGTAACCGATAGCGTCGGGTGGGTGCCAAGCCTCACTCGAGCCGACGCCGCCCGTCGTGCTGCACTGCTGCGAATCAGCGCGTACGACGTCCGCCTCGACCTCACGCGGGGCCCAGAAACCTTCGACTCGGTGACCACCATCCGGTTCGAGTGCCTCGGCCCGGCCGAGCCCACCTTCCTGGACGTGAAACCCGACACGCTGCGCGCGGTGGTGCTCAACGGTGAGCGCCTGGATGTGACGGCGCTGGCCGACGGACGCCTACCGCTGGACGGTCTGCGGGCCGAGAACGAGATCGTCGTCGACGCGCTTATGGCCTACTCGCACGACGGCGAGGGGCTGCACCGGCACGTCGACCCGGTCGACGGCAACGTCTACCTCTACGCGATGTCCTTCCTGGACGCGGCTCCGCGCTGGTTCGCCTGCTTCGACCAGCCCGACCTCAAGGCGCCACTGACGCTGTCGGTGACCTGCCCGCCGGACTGGACCGTGGCCGGCAACGGTGCCGCCACCTCGCTCGCACCGGGCGAGTGGCGCCTCGCCCCGACCGGACCACTGGCGACCTACTTCACGACGCTGATCGCCGGCCCGTACCACTCGATCCGGGCCCAGCACGACGGCATTCCCCTCGCGCTGCACGCCCGCGCCTCACTCGCCGAGCACCTCGACCGTGACGCCGAGGAGCTGTTCACGATCACCCGCGGCTGCCTGGACGAGTTCCACCGGCTGTTCGGCGCGCGCTACCCGTGGGGCGAGTACCACCAGGCGTTCGTGCCCGAGTTCAACGCCGGAGCCATGGAGAACCCGGGGTGCGTGACGTTCCGCGATCCGATGATCTTCCGGTCCGCGGCGACCGACGCCGACCGCGGACAGCGGGCCAGCACGATCGCGCACGAGATGGCCCACATGTGGTTCGGCGACCTGGTCACCATGCGCTGGTGGGACGACTTGTGGCTGAACGAATCGTTCGCGGAGTACCTCGGTCACCGGGTCTGCGACGCCGTCACCGAGTACGACGCCTGGCTGGAGTTCGGCATCGTCCGCAAGGCGTGGGGCCACGCGGCCGACCGGCGGCCGTCCACCCATCCGGTGGCCGGCAACGGTGCGGCCGACGCGGCCAGTGCGTTGACCGACTTCGACGGGATCTCCTACGCCAAGGGGGCGTCGGTGCTCCGCCAGCTGGCGACCCACCTGGGCGACGAGGTGTTCCTGGGTGGGCTGCGGGACTACTTCGCAGCCCACCGGTTCGCGAACGCGGAGCTGGCCGATCTGCTCGCCGCCTGGACCGCGGCCGGCGCGCGTGAGCTGCCGGACTGGTCGGACCAGTGGCTGGGCACGTCCGGGCTGGACACGCTGCGGGTCGTCGACGGCCAACTGCTGCGCGAGTCACCGGCGTCCGCCTGTCCCGCCGAGCGCACCCACGCCCTGTCCGTCGCCGCATTCGACGCCGCCGGGGTCGAGCTCGCGCGCGCGGCTGTGACGGTGCGCTCGGCCCGGACGCCCGTCGACGTCCCGGCCGGGTCGGTGCTCGTGCTGCCCGACGCCGGCGACGAGACCTGGGCCAAGGTCGCGCTCGCCCCACCGACCTGGGCGGCGGTGCCCGCGCTGCTGCCGCGGCTGGACCCGATGGCCCGGGTGGGCATCTGGAACGCGCTGCGGCTGGCCGTGGCTGACGCCGACGTCGACCCGCGGCTGGCCGTCGACATCCTGGTCCCCGCCATCGAGGCCGAGCCGAGTGACGCCGTCGTCGGCTCCGTGCTCCGCTGGGCGAAGGACGCCCTGCTCGGCGCGTACCTGAGCGATGAGGCGGCGCGCGCGGCCGGGGAGCGGATGGCCGCCGCGGCGTGGCGGATAGCGACCACCGCGCCACCCGCATCCGGCCGCCAACTGGCGGGCATGCGCGCGACGATCGGCGTGAGCGCGGACCCGGCCCAGCTCGGCGCCTGGCTCGAGTCCCGCGAACTGCCCGAGGGACTCGCGCTCGACGCCGAGCTGCGCTGGTCCGTGCTCGCCCGGCTGGCCGCGCTCGGCGCCCTGGACGTCGCGGGGATCGACGACGAAGCGCAGCGTGACCCGAGCTCGCAGGGGCTGGTCCACGCGGTGCGGTGCCGCACGCTGCGACCGGACGCCGCGGCCAAGCAGGTGGCCTGGGACAGCCTGATGCATGACGCCGACTGCCCGAACTACCAGCTGTACGCGATCGCCGACTCGTTCTGGCGGCGTGGCCAGTCGGCGTACACCGCGCCGTACCTGGAGCGATACTTCGCCGAGATCGCCCAGACGTCCGTGCTGCGTTCGGGCTGGGCGCTCGGCCAGGTCGCACTGCTGGCCTACCCGCGCAGCGAGGTGTCCGAGCGGACGCTGACGCTGACCGGCGAGCTGCTGTCGCGCCCGGACCTGGCGGACGGCATCCGCCGGTCCGTGGTCGACGCCGGCGACGATCTGCGGCGCGCACTGGCGTCCCGTGAGACGTATCGGGCTTGACCCTCACCTCGCGTGAGGCCGGACACTGGCGGTTGTGAACGAGTACACGGTCGGCGAGGTCGCGCGCTTGGCCCACGTCTCGGTCCGCACGCTGCACCACTACGACGAGATCGGGTTGCTCACGCCCCTCGGCCGAAGCAGCGCGGGCTACCGCCAGTACTCCGACGCGGACCTGGCGCGCCTGCAGCAGATCCGGTACTACCGCGAGCTGGACTTCGGGCTGGACGAGATCGCAACGATCCTGGCCGACCGCGATGCCGCGGCCGATGACCACCTGCGTCGGCAGCACCGCCTGCTGCGCGAACGACTCGCGCGGAGCCAAGCTTTGCTGAACGCGATCGAGAAAGAAATGGAGGACCGCGAGATGGGGATCGCACTCACTCCCGAGGAGCAGTTCGAGCTCTTCGGGACGGACCAGTTCCAGGAGTACGCCGAGGAGGCCGAGCAGCGCTGGGGTGACACCGACGCGTGGAAGCAGTCACGGCGGCGAACCGCGACCTACACGAAGGACGACTGGATCCAGATCACGGCCGAGGCCGACGCCAACATCGCCGCGTTCGCCGAGGCGCTGCAGGCGGGAGTCCCGGCGACAACCGCAGCCGCGATGGACCTGGCCGAGGAGCATCGGGCGCACATCAGCGGCTGGTTCTACGACTGCGGTCTCGAGCTGCATCGCGGCCTGGCCGAGCTGTACGTCGCCGACCCGCGCTTCACCGCGAGCTACGACGAGATCGGGGCCGGCCTGTCGCAGTACGTGCACGACGCGATGATCGCCAACGCTGACCGCGCGTCCGGCTAGCCGAGCGGCCGGACAAGATCCACAGGACACGCTCCGGCCCGCGGCTAGCCAACCTCGGCGCGGGCGGCGACGAAGGCCTGCACGCAGGTCTCGACGTCGTCCGCGCTGTGGGCGGCCGACAGCTGGACCCGGATCCGGGCCTGGCCCTGCGGCACGACCGGGTAGCTGAACGCGATCACGTAGACGCCGTGTCCGAGCATCGCGTCGGCGATCCGGCCGGCCACGGCGGCGTCGCCGAACATCACCGGGGTGATCGGGTGCTCGCCCTCCAGGACGTCAAAACCCTCCTCGACCATCCGCCGCCGGAACAACGCGGTGGTAGCCCGCAGGCTCTCGCGGGCATCGCTGCTCGCGGCCACGAGCTCGAGGGCCGCGAGCGATCCCGCGACCACCGACGGGGCGACCGCGTTGGAGAACAGATAGGGCCGCGAGCGCTGGCGCAGCAGTTCGACGATCTCCGCCCGTGCCGAGATGTAGCCGCCCGACGCGCCACCCAGGGCCTTGCCCAGCGTGCCGGAGACGATGTCGACGCGGTCCTGAACGCCGGCCAGCTCGGGGGTGCCCGCACCGTTCGGGCCGATGAAGCCGACGGCGTGCGAGTCGTCGACCATCACCAGCGCGCCGTACTTGTCGGCCAGTTCGCAGATCTCGCGCAGCGGGGCCAGGTACCCGTCCATCGAGAACACGCCGTCGGTGACGACGAGGGTCCGTCGCGCGGACGCGGCGGCGATGAGTTGCGCCTCCAGATCGGCCACGTCCCGATTGCGGTAGCGCAGCCGTTTCGCCTTGCACAGCCGCACGCCGTCGATGATCGAGGCGTGGTTGAGCTCGTCGGAGATCACCGCGTCCCGCTCGTCCAGCAGCACCTCGAACACGCCCCCGTTGGCGTCGAAGCAGGACGAGTACAGGATCGTCGCGTCGGTCTTGAGGAACGTCGACAGCGCCGCCTCCAGGCGCACGTGCTGGGTCTGCGTGCCGCAGATGAACCGGACGCTGGCCATCCCGAAGCCCCACTCGTCCAGCGCGGACTTGGCCGCGGCCACCACGTCCGGATGGTCGGCCAGGCCGAGGTAGTTGTTGGCGCAGAAGTTCAGGACATCCTGACCGCCGGCCGACACGCGCGCCGCCTGGGGCGAGGCCAGCTGCCGCTCGTTCTTGTACAGGCCGGCCGCGCGGATCTCGTCCAGCGTCGCCTGCAGTTGCTCGCGAACCGCTCCGTAGCTCACTCAAACCACCGTCCAATCCATGACGACCTTGCCGCACCGGCCACCGCGCGCCGTCGCGAACGCGGCGGCCCACTCGGTCGCCGGGTAGCGATGCGTGATCACCGGAGATATGTCCAGACCCGACCGCAGCATCGCCGACATCGCGTACCAGGTCTCGAACATCTCGCGGCCGTAGATGCCCTTGATCGTGATCATGTGGCTGACCACCCGGGCCCAGTCGATCTCGATCGGCTGCGACGGCAGGCCGAGCATCGCGACCCGCCCGCCGTGGTTCAGGTTGGCCAGCACGTCCGGCAGCGCGGACGGGTGCCCGCTCATCTCCAGCGCGACGTCGAACCCCTCGACCATGCCCAACCGGTGCTGGGCGTCGGCGATCGACTCGCTGGACACGTCCAGTGCGAGATCCACGCCCATCGTCCGGGCCAGCTCCAGCCGGTACGGCGACACGTCGGTGATCACCACGAACCGCGCGCCGACGTGACGGCACACCGCCGCGGCCATCAGCCCGATCGGGCCGGCCCCGGTGATCAGCACGTCCTCGCCGACCAGCGGGAACGACAGTGCCGTGTGCACCGCGTTGCCGAACGGATCGAAGATCGCGCCGAGGTCCGGGTCGATCGGCTCGTGATGCACCCAGACGTTCGACTCCGGCAGCACCACGAACTCGGCGAAGGCACCGTCGCGGTTCACGCCGACGCTCGAGGTCCGGATGCACAGGTGCCGGCGCCCGGCCCGGCAGTTGCGGCACGTCCCGCACACCACGTGGCCCTCGCCGGACACCCGGTCGCCTACCCGGACGTCGCGCACCCCGTCGCCGATCGCCACAACCTCGCCGCAGAACTCGTGACCGGCGATCAGGGGGGCGTTCACCGCCCCGGCCGCCCACGCGTCCCACGCCTGGATGTGCAGGTCGGTGCCGCAGATCCCGGCCCGCAGCACCCGGATCTTGACCTCGCCGACCCCGGCGGACGGCTCTGGCCGATCGGTCAGTTCGAACCCCGGCGCACCCGCCGGCTTGTACAGGGCCTTCACGCAAGTCTCCTTCGCACCACGTCGTGCTTCGGGACGAGGCTATCGACCGCCGTCGGTCGACGAGCCCGGTCAGTCACCTAGGAGCGCATCCACGAACTGAGCGGGGTCGAACGGGGCCAGGTCGTCGGCCCCCTCGCCGA
>JBDTGE010000188.1:0-3943 GCA_039937575.1 Jatrophihabitantaceae bacterium | reverse complement strand
CACGACGCGGTCACCGGCGAGGTGGTCACGCAGATCTCCTCCGCCGGAGTGGACTTCGCCGCGGCACTCGAGCACGGTCGCCGGGTCGGCGGAGCGGCACTGCGTGAGCTGACATTCCACCAGCGCGCCGCCCTGCTCAAGTCGGTCGGCCTGATGCTGCGCGAGCACCGTGAGGAGCTGTACGCGCTGTCCGCGCGCACCGGCGCCACCCTCGGCGACTCTAAGTTCGACATCGACGGCGGCATCGGCGTGGTGCTGAGCTACGCCAGCAAGGCCAAGCGCGAGCTGCCGAACGACCGGTTCTTCGTCGAGGGCGACGTCGAGCCGCTGTCCAAGGGCGGGACGTTCGTGGCCCAGCACATCCTGACGTCGCTGCGCGGGGTCGCCGTGCAGATCAACGCGTTCAACTTCCCGGTCTGGGGACCCCTGGAGAAGTTCGCGCCGTCGTTGCTGGCCGGCGTCCCGTCGCTGGTGAAGCCGGCGTCGCAGACCGCGTACCTGACCGCGCGGATGGTCGAGCTGATCATCGAGTCGGGGCTGCTGCCCGAGGGTGCGCTGCAGTTCGTCGCCGGGAGCGCGGGGGACCTGCTCGATCACCTCACCGAGCAGGATCTGCTCTCGTTCACCGGTTCGGCCTCGACCGCGGCCAAGCTGCGTACCCACCCCAACGTCGTGGCCCGCTCGGTCCGGTTCAACGCCGAGGCCGACTCGCTGAACTGCTCGATCCTCGGCCCGGACGCGGTCGCCGGCACGGCCGAGTTCGACCTGTACGTCAAGGCCCTGGCGTCGGAGATGACGGTGAAGGCCGGGCAGAAGTGCACGGCGATCCGGCGGGCGTTCGTCCCGGCCGCCAGCCTGGACGCGGTGGCCGAGGCGGTCAGCGCCCGGCTGGCCAAGGTGAGCGTCGGCAACCCGAGCAACCCGGACGTGCGGATGGGGGCGCTGGCCAGCCTGGAGCAGCGGGAGGAGGTACGCCGCTCGCTCAAGGCGCTCACCGGCGTCGGCCGGATCGTGTTCGGCGATCCCGACCGCGTGGACGTCGTGGATGCCGACGCCGAGCGGGGCGCATTCCTGTCGCCGGTGCTGCTGGTCTCGCACGAGGTCGACCGCGACGAGGTGCACAGCGTCGAGGCGTTCGGTCCGGTGTCGACCCTGATGCCGTACTCGTCGACCGACGAGGTGATCGAACTCGCCGCCCGCGGGCAGGGCAGCCTGGCCGGCTCGATCGTCACGGCCGATCGCGACTTCGCGCGGGAGGTCGTCCTCGGCGCCGCGCCCTGGCACGGCCGCCTGCTCGTGCTCAATGCGGACGACGCGGCCGAGTCGACCGGTCACGGTTCGCCGATGCCGGCGCTGGTCCACGGCGGACCGGGCCGGGCCGGTGGCGGCGAGGAGATGGGCGGCATGCGCGGGGTGTTCCACCACATGCAGCGCACCGCCGTCCAGGCCGATCCCGCCACGCTGACCGCGATCACCGGACGGTGGGTGCCGGGCACGGAGCGGCGCGATGACGGCACGCACCCGTTCCGCAAGCACCTGGGCGAGCTGCGGGTCGGTGACAGCGTGGTCGCCGGCCCGCGTCCGGTCACGCTCGAGGACATCGAGCACTTCGCCGAGTTCACCGGCGACACGTTCTACGCGCACATGGACGAGGAAGCCGCGGCGGCCAACCCGTTCTTCGACGGCCGAGTGGCGCACGGCTACCTGATCGTGTCGTTCGCCGCCGGCCTGTTCGTCGATCCCGCGCCCGGGCCGGTGCTCGCCAACTACGGGCTGGAGAACCTGCGCTTCCTGGCGCCCGTCTACCCGGGCGACGAACTGACGATCACCCTGACCTGCAAGCAGATCAGCGCGCGTGAGGGCGAGTACGGCGAGGTGCGCTGGGACGCCGACGTGACCAAGCAGGACGGCTCGTCCGCGGCCAAGTACGACGTGTTGACCCTGGTGGCGAAGTGAGCGCCGTCGACCTGGAGGCCGAGTTCGAGGCGATCGTCGCGCACGACCGCCGCATCGAGCCGCGCGACTGGATGCCTGAGCGTTACCGCAAGACGATGGTGCGCCAGATCGCCCAGCACGCGCACTCGGAGATCATCGGCATGCAGCCCGAGGGCAACTGGATCTCACGCGCGCCTTCCCTGCGGCGTAAGGCGATTCTGCTGGCCAAGGTGCAGGACGAGGCCGGCCACGGGCTGTACCTGTACTCGGCGGCCGAGACGCTCGGGGTCGATCGGGACGACCTGACGAACCGGCTGATCACCGGCGCGCAGAAGTACTCGTCGATCTTCAACTACCCGACGTTGACGTTCGCGGACGTCGGCGTGATCGGCTGGCTGGTCGACGGCGCCGCGATCTGCAACCAGGTCCCGCTGTGCCGCTCGTCCTACGGCCCGTACGCGCGGGCGATGGTGCGAGTCTGCAAGGAGGAGTCCTTCCACCAACGGCAGGGCTACGAGCTGCTGATGACGATGATGAACGGCTCGGACGCGCAACGCGCGATGGTGCAGGACGCGACCGATCGCTGGTGGTGGCCGGCGCTGATGATGTTCGGCCCACCCGACGCCGACTCGCCGAACACCGAGCAGTCGATGCGCTGGCGGATCAAGCGGCACACCAACGACGAGCTGCGCCAACGGTTCGTCGACATGAGCGTCCCGCAGGCTGACGCACTCGGCGTGACGCTGCCCGACCCGGACCTGCACTGGAACGAGGAGCGCGGGGCGCACGACTTCGGCTCGCCCGACTGGGAGGAGTTCAAGCAGGTCGTCAGCGGCAACGGCCCGTGCAACGCCGAGCGGATCGCGCACCGCCGGGCCGCGCAGGAGAACGGGGCCTGGGTCCGCGAGGCCGCCCTGGCCCACGCCGCGAAGCAGGCAACCCGATGAGCGCTCCGCAGCCAGGCTGGCCGCTGTACGAGGTGTTCGTGCGGGGTAAGCGCGGGCTGAACCACGTGCACGTCGGTTCGCTGCACGCGGCTGATGATGTGATGGCGCTGCACCACGCGCGCGACCTGTACACCCGCCGCAACGAGGGCGTCAGCATCTGGGTCGTCCGGGCCGACGCGATATGCGCGTCCAGCCCGGACGAGAAGGACGCGTTCTTCGCGCCGAGCGGTGACAAGGTCTACCGGCACCCGACCTTCTACGCCATCGCCGACGACGTCCCGCACATATGAGCACCCACCTGCACGGGGACGACAACGTCTACGACTCGCTGGCCGAAGGCGACTCCTTCTCCAGCGAGCGCTGGGCCTTCGGCACCGGATTCGACGACCCGCTGGCCGGCGTCGACACCACCGTTCCCGACGGCGTGGACGTCGCGGCCCTGGCCCGGTTGTGCCTGGCGCTCGGCGACGACGCGCTGGTCCTCTCCCAGCGGTTGTCGGCCTGGTGCAGCAACGCGCACGAGCTCGAGGACGAGGTCGCGCTGGCCAACATCGCGCTCGATCTGCTCGGCCAGGCCCGGCTGTTCCTGACCCGGGCCGCGCAGGCCGACCCGTCGATCCGGCCCTCGCGCGCGCCGGCCCACATCCCGGCCGAGGACGCCCTCGCCTACTTCCGGGACGAGGAGGAGTTCACCAACGTCCGGCTGGTCGAGCGGGACGACGACCGCGACTTCGCCCGCTGCATTGCGCGCCTGCTCGCTTTCGTCACCTGGCGGCTGGCCTACCTGTCCCAGCTCACCGAGTCGCCCGACCCGGTCACCGCCGCGATCGCGGCCAAGGCGGTCACCGAGATGACCTATCACCGCGAGTACGCGGCGGGGTGGTTCGTCCGCCTCGGCGACGGGACCGAGCTGTCCCACCGCCGCCTGCAGGACGCCGCCGAGTGGGTGTGGCCCGACCTGGACGAGCTGTTCGTCACGGGCGGGATGCGGGACGAGTGGTTCGCGGTGCTGCGACCGGTCCTGGTCGCCGCGACCATCGCCGAGCCCGACGCCGGTCCGG
>JBDTGE010000187.1:0-3675 GCA_039937575.1 Jatrophihabitantaceae bacterium | reverse complement strand
GGTTCCTGCCAGTGCGCGAGGGCGCTCTCGACCTGCCGCTCCAGCACCGGCCAGATGCGCTCGTCGAGGTGATCCACCGACTTGGAGTGCAGGTACACCGAGTCGAGCAGCGCGCCCCAGACGTCGTGCTGCTGCTGCTTGGCCGCGGCGTTGCCGACGCGCACCGGACGGGAATCGGCATAGCCGCGCAGGTGATCGAGCTCGTACTCGGCCAGATCGCTCTCGCCCCCGATGCCGTACATGCTCTGCAGGTTGTCGTTCTCGTGCGCGACGTCGGCGATGAAGGAGAAGTAGTCGACGGCCTCCCAGTCGAAGCCGAGCGAGTACAGGCCCCACAGGGCGAAGGTCGCGTCCCGGATCCAGGTGTAGCGGTAGTCGTAGTTGCGAGCGCCGCCGATGACCTCGGGCAGCGAGGTCGTCGCGGCTGCCATGATCGCGCCGGTCGGCGAGTAGGTCAGCCCCTTGAGGGTCAGTGCGCTGCGTTGCAGGTAGCTGCGCCACGGGTGGTCGGGGAAGTTGCCGCGCGCCAGCCAGTGCTGCCAGTGGTGGGCCGTCCAGACCTGGCGCTGGTAGGCGTCCTCGTAGTCCAGCGGCGCCGCCTTGGTGCCCCACGAGAGTGCGACGTAGCGCGTGTCGCCCTCGCGGAGCAGCGTCCGCGCACCGGCGCGCCCGCCTTCGAAGCCCAGGCGCAGATCAGTCGTGAGGGTGAGCGTCTGCTCCAGGCCTTCGCACCGGGCCTGGCCCTGGTGGTACACGTGGTCGGTGTAGTCCCACCTCATGACCGACCGGCCGTAGTCGGGCACCGGTTCGCACTCGATCACCGTCTGGACCTCGCCCTTCACGCACCGGATGGTGCGCAGCAGCGTGTGCTCGGCCTCGTAGTCGGTCGGCGTACGGCGCTGGGTCTTGGACAGCTTTTCGTCGTGCCGCCACGGCCCGAGGATCAGGGCGTCGCGGACGATGATCCAGCCGGTGTCCGTACCCCAGCTCGTCTCGAGCACCATCGTGCCGGGCAGGTACCGGCGGGCGGCGGGCACCGAGAGGTCCGACGGCGAGATGCGGAAGCTGCCGGCGTGGGAGTCGAGCATCGCCCCGAACACACTGGGCGAGTCCATCCGTGGCAGGCACATCCAGTCGACGCTGCCTCCGGGCGAGACCAGGGCGGTCGTCTCGCCGTCGGACAGGAATCCGTAGTCACCGATCGGCACGGTGCGCCGCGACGGCGAGTGGGGCGCCTTACCCGCGGCAGGTGCATCGGCGTCCATTGCCCGAAGGATTCTCGCAATCTCCCCTCAGCTCAACCCCGTGAGCTGAGTGTCGGCCGGACATCGGCCCGGGTTCGCCCACGACGGGGTTTGGGCCGGACGGCGGACGGCACCGATCAGCCGGGCGACTCCGAGACGGAGCCAGGCGCACAGCGCCAGCACCGACACCGCGACGATGCCGTCCAGCCACCAGTGGTTCGCCGTCGCGACGACGACGAACACCGTGAGCACCGCGTGCGCCGCGCCGAGCCACCGCCAGCGCGAGCGCCCGACACGGGCGGCGTACCAACCGACCAGCACGGCCCAGGCCACGTGGACCGACGGCATGGCCGACAGCGCGTCCGCACCGAAGCCGAGGTCGTAGACCGACTGGTGGTACAGGGCAGCGGTGTCGACGTATCCGCGCAACAGCCGGGGCGGGGCCACCGGTACGAGCTGGATGAGCAGGCAGGCCAGGGTGGTCAGCGCGAGGGTCGTGCGGATACCGCCGTAGCGCTCGCGATGCCGGATGAACAGCCAGAGCAGGAACAGAAACAGTGTGGCGAAGTGCATGCTCGCGTAGTAGAGGTTGGCGCCTTGGGCGAGCAGCGGATGCCCGGTGATCAGCCGCTGCACCGAAGCCTCGGACGGCAGGTGGACGTCGCGCTCGGCCCGCGCGATCCACCGACCACGCGCATACGCCCCCGACGTCCCGGTGACCGCCAGCTCGCCGGCCAGTTGCCACACCGAGTAGAGCGCAGCGATCAGGGTCGACTCGCCGGCGAACGGGGCCAGACGGTGCGCCGTTCTCGAGCCTGCGGCGCGCAGCCCGGCGTACACGAGGGCCAGCGCGGCCGCTACGACGGCCGCCTGCTGCCAGCTCAGCGCGTAGTTGTGCACGCGCCCACTATGCCGGGTGGAAATTGCCGGGACACCGTCGGTGTTCGGACCTACGTTGGCCTGAGTACCGACGAGTGAAGGGATCGGGATGTCGCGTCGCAGCTGGGTCCTGTTCGCTGCGATGTGCGTCATCTGGGGCATCCCGTATCTGCTCATCCGGGTCGCCGTCCGCGATGTCGCGCCGGGGACGCTGGTGTTCCTGCGGACCGGCATCGGCGGCCTGGTGCTCCTGCCGTTCGCCCTGTCGCGGGGTGGCTTCGGTCCGGTACTGCGGCGCTGGCGCCCGCTCCTGGCGTTCACGGTCATCGAGCTGGCGATTCCGTGGTTGCTGCTGTCCGATGCCGAGACCCGCCTGTCCAGCTCGCTGTCCGGGCTTCTCGTCGCGGCCGTGCCGCTGGTCGGGGTGATCGTCGCCCGGCTGGCCGGGTCGGACGAGCGTGCAGACGCCGGGCGGCTGACCGGGCTCGGGCTGGGAATCGCCGGCGTCGCGATGCTGGTCGGTCTGGACCTCGGTCAGTTGCACGCGTGGTCGCTGATCGAGGTCGGGGTCGTGGTCGTCGGCTACGCGGTCGGCCCGGTCATCATGGCGCGCCGACTGTCGGACCTGCCGAGCATCCCGGTCGTGTCGGCGTCACTACTGCTGACCGCGGTCGGCTACCTGCCCTACGCGGTGATCCGTCCCCCGCAGGGACTGAACGCGCGCGAGATCTCCTCGATCGTGGTGCTGGGTCTGGTGTGCACGGCGTTCGCCTTCGTGCTGTTCTTCGCTCTGATCAACGAGATCGGCCCGGCTCGCGCCACCGTGTTCACCTACGTCAACCCGGCAGTGGCCGTGTTGTTCGGCGTGGTGCTGCTCGACGAGCGGTTCACGCTGGGCATGGCGGTGGGCTTCCCGCTCATCCTCGCCGGATCGGTGCTGGCCGCGCGGCGCCGGGTGACCCCGCAGCCGGGTGTCCCGGAGGCGGCGATGTGCGAGGCGGTGCTACCGGATCAGTCGATCCGGACGGAACCGGACGCGGTCTGGAACACGGCGGCGAGGAGCCCGCTGCCGTCGTCGTTCGGAGCCGACCAGTCGACCGCGACACCGTCCAGCGGCTGCTGAGCGGACGTGCCCAGGTAGTCGTCGACCGCACCGGCGTCACCGGCGATCTCCAAGCGGGACAGGGTGATCGCACCGCCGCCGACCGACGGGTGGTGGGCGGCGTCGCTCTGCCACTGCACGAAGAACGGCAGCTGCGGCGTCGCGGTCACGCCCTTGACCCCGATCTGCTTCCAGCGCAGGTCGAAGCCGTCCGGACGGCGCCGGTGCCCGTCGGCGGCGGAGCGGTGCAGACGGGCCTCGATCGTGGCGATGTCCTCGACGTGGATCACCCAGCCGAGCCACCCGCCGCCCGCGTCGGTGCGCGCGCGCACGGCCTGGCCGAACGGCGCCCGGTCGGCGGCCGGATGGTCCAGTGCCTCGACGACCTCGAGGTAGCAGCCGCCCGCGATGGGCAGGATGAAGTTGCGTGTGCCGAAGGACGGGTGGATG
>JBDTGE010000186.1:0-8473 GCA_039937575.1 Jatrophihabitantaceae bacterium | reverse complement strand
CCAACGCCCCGTGCTGTGCGCATCAGCGCGCAGCGCGGGGCGTTCGCCGTCTTCCAGACTGTGATACCCCGCGAACGCCATGGCGCTCGCCGGGTATCACCCATGTGCTGAACAGAGGAAGTGACTCTTTATGGCGAAGATCCTCAGCTTTGATGAGGACGCCCGCCGCGCACTCGAGCGCGGTATCGACAAGCTGGCCAACACGGTCAAGGTCACGCTCGGCCCCAAGGGCCGCAACGTGGTGCTGGCCAAGAGCTACGGCGCGCCGGTCATCACCAACGACAGTGTGACGATCGCCCGCGAGATCGAGCTCGATGACCCGTATGAGAACCTCGGCGCGCAGCTGGCCAAGTCGGTCGCGACCAAGACCAACGACGTCGCCGGCGACGGGACGACCACGGCCACCGTGCTCGCCCAGGCCCTGGTCAACGCGGGCATGAAGAACGTCGCCGCGGGCGCCAACCCGGGCGGGCTCAAGCGCGGAATCGACGCGGCCGTCACCGCCGTGAGCGAAGCGCTGGACAAGGTTGCCGTCCCGGTCGAGGGTGAGAAGTCGATCGCGCACGTCGCGACGATCTCGGCCCAGGACCCGACGCTCGGCGCCCTGATCGGCGAGGCGTTCACCAAGGTGGGCAAGGACGGTGTCATCACCGTCGAGGAGAACCAGACGCTCGAGACCGAGCTCGAGTTCACCGAGGGCATGCAGTTCGACAAGGGCTACATCAGCCCGTACTTCGTGACCGACCTCGAAGCCGGCGAGACCGTGCTCGAGGACCCGTACCTGCTGATCACCACGCAGAAGATCTCGGCCGTCGCCGACCTGCTGCCGCTGCTGGAGAAGGTCGTCGAGGCCGGCAAGCCGCTGGTCATCGTCGCCGAGGACGTGGACGGCGAGGCGCTGTCGACGCTGGTCGTCAACGCGATCCGCAAGACGTTCAACGCCGTCGCCGTCAAGGCCCCGTTCTTCGGGGACCGCCGCAAGGCGTTCCTGCAGGACCTGGCCATCGTCACCGGCGGCCAGGTCGTCGCGCCCGAGGTCGGCCTCAAGCTGGATCAGGCCGGGCTGGACCTGCTCGGCCGGGCCGGACGGGTCGTGGTCACCAAGGACACGACCACGCTCACCCACGGCGCCGCCTCGGCCGAGGAGATCGACGCTCGCATCGCGCAGATTCGCCGCGAGATCGAGGACAGCGACTCGGACTGGGACAAGGAGAAGCTGCAGGAGCGGCTGGCCAAGCTGGCCGGCGGCGTCGGTGTCATCGCCGTCGGCGCGGCCACCGAGGTCGAGCTCAAGGAGCGCAAGCACCGGGTCGAGGACGCCATCGCGGCCACTCGCGCCGCGGTGGAGGAGGGCATCGTCGCCGGCGGCGGCAGCGCGCTCGTCCACGCGTCCTCGGTGCTCGATGACAACCTCGGACTCAGCGGTGACGAGGCCACCGGCGTGGGCATCGTGCGGACGGCGCTCGTCGAGCCGCTCAACTGGATCGCCAACAACGCCGGGCTCGAGGGCTACGTCGTGACGGCCAAGGTCGCCGAACTTCCGGTCAACCACGGGCTGAACGCGGCCACCGGCGAGTACGTCAACCTGCTCGACGCCGGCATCGTCGACCCGGTCAAGGTGACCAAGGCGGCCCTGGCCAACGCGGCGTCGGTCGCCTCGGTCGTCCTCTCGACGCAGAGCGCGATCGTCGAGAAGCCGGTCCAGCCGCAGCACGGTCACGAGGCCAACGGTCACGGGCACAGCCACGGCCACTAGGTTTTGGGCCGCCGTCGGTCTCCGCGCCGCCCGCTCGCAAGCTCGGGGCGGTCACGGGGACCGACACACGACTTCGTCGTGATTGCGGCCGGTTGTGGTTGGGTGTGCTCCGCCGGGGTGGTCACCTGGCTGTGGTTGGGTGTGCTCCGCCGGGGACGTCACCTGTCTTGGGCCACCTTGGGGTGGCCGGAGTCACTGCACGCAGAACGGCCCTCGCAGCAGGTGCTGGGGGGCCGTTCTGCGTTCGCCTGGGTGGGACCGGGCGCACGCGATGTGGGTCTGGGCGGTCTGGGGTCTGTGCGGTTTGGGTCTAGGCGCTCTGGCGGGCGAGCAGGGCTTCGCGTTCCTCGACGGACAGGCCGCCCCACACGCCGTAGGGTTCGCGGGCGGCCAGCGCCCAGCGCAGGCAGCTCTCGATCACCGGGCAGGCGGCGCAGACGGCTTTGGCCCGCACCTCACGCTTGACCCGGGACGGGCCACGCTCGTTCTCCGGATGGTAGAAGCCGGCGGTGTCCGTGCCGCGGCACGCGGCCTGCACCTGCCAGTCCCAGTCGCCCTCACGTGGCGCGGGGAGCCGTCGCACTTCGGCCATGTCTCTGCCCTCCGACTGCAGGTCCACTCGTGGTGTCGAGTGAGGCGTTCTGCCTGTCCAAAGAGCGATTCGGCTAAAAGTGACGCACGGTTTAGCGATCTCAGCAACTTATCAGCAGATCGCGCCCAAATGGGACGCGATCAGCGGCGCTTGCTGAGCGTGGCGACCGCGTCGGCGTAGCCCCGCGCGTAGTCCCAGCTGACGTAGGCGTCCTGGTCCGGCGCGAACGCCGGCTCGTGCACGTGGGTGCGTCCCTCGCCCAGCAGCGCCAGCAGGTTCGCGGCCATCAGGTCCCAGCCGAAGTAGTGCTGCTCGCCGCAGTCGGCGCACTCGACCGTGATGCCCTCGACGCCGATCGGCTCCAGCGCGGCGCGGAAGTCGTGCAGCTCGCTCAGGTCGGCCTCGACGTCGGCCCGTTCCTCGTCGGTGAGCGGTTGCGGCGGCTCGGCGTCGTCGAGGACCGCGGCCGGGTCGTGCGGATCGTCCAGGAAAGGGTCGAGTGGTCCGCTGTCCGACCCGCTGTCCGGTCGGCTGTCCGCGCTCATCGGGCGTGTCCGCAGTACGTCACAGGTCCACGGTAAGACCCAGCGGGCCTCCGCCGCCAACCGAGGCCGCCGTCAACTGTCGGCGATGGCCTGCAGCGTGCTGGTGCGGGCGGCCCGGATCCCCGGCCAGAGCGCCGCCAGCACACCGACGATCCCCGCCAGGACAAGGAACTCGACGGCCTGGCCCCAGGGCACGCTGAGGTGGTCCAGCCCCTGGTTCTTCAGCGCGTGGGCGAACAGTGATCCGTACGCCAGTCCGAGCACCAGCCCGAGCGCGGCACCGAACACCGCGATCAGCAGCGACTCCAGGTAGAGCGTGCGGCGGACCTGCTGGCGCTGCATCCCCACCGCGCGCAGCAGGCCGATCTCGCGGCGCCGTTCGACGACCGAGAGCGCCAGGGTGTTGATGATGCCGAGGATCGCGATCACGATCGCCAGGCCCAGCAGCCCGTATAGCAGACCCAGCAGGCCGTTCACCTGCGCGGCGATGGACCCCTTGAACTGGGCCCGGTCCTGCACGTCGACGACGTAGTACGGGTCGGTCGCCGTCTCGAGCGATCGGCGCAGGGTGCCCAGGTCGGTAGCCGGCGCCGCCTTGACCAGCGCGACCTCGTCCGACCAATCGTTGCGCGGCGTCAGCCGGCGGTACACGTCGCCGCTGACCAGCCACGGCCCGAGCAGGGTGTCGTCCTGATAGATGCCGGTGATCCGCTCGCTGATCCGCGCGCCACCCGGGCGGGAGGACGACGGTGGAGCCGAGTCGCCAGTGGTTGGCCCTGGCCGCGGTCTGCGAGGCGGCCATGTCGTGGCCGCTGACGCTCGCAGTGCCCTGCCGGACGTTGACGCGCAGCACCGGCGCGAGCGGACCGTCGACTCCGGTGCCGGCGTGCTGCGTGCCGTCGAGCAGCGCGTCGACGTTGTGCAGCTCGGTCACCGAGCCGACCCCCCTGACCTTGGCCGCGGCCGCAACGGCCGGCGCCGGGACCAGGAGATCGACCTGCGTCGTCAGGATGTAGTCGGCCGTGACGCTCTCGTCGAACAGGTGATTGATGCTGGACTTGAACGACGCGCCGATGACTGCGATGCCGCTGACCAGGACGAGCCCGAGCGTGAGCGCGAACGCGGTCGCCGCGGTGCGCCGAGGGTTGCGGACCGCGTTGGTGTGCGCGAGCCGGCCGACGGTGCCGAAGGGGTGGCCGATGAGGCGGCCCAGCGGGGTGATGATCCAGCCGGCCAGCACCGGCGAGAGCAGCATCGCGCCGGCGCACACGCCGACCAGGCCGAGTCCGGTGAGCGAGGCCGCCGGACCGGTCGACGAGCTGGCCACCCCGCCCACGGTCACCACTGCGCCGACCGTGGTCACGGCCCCGCCGATCCAGGTGCGGCGCTTCAGGCTGCCCGCGCCGTCGACGCGAACTCCTCGCGCATGGCGGCGACGGGCGCGATCCTCGCGGCGCGACGGGCCGGCGCGTAGGCCGAGACCAGCGTGACGCCGGTGCCGAGCAGCATCGAGACGATGACCGTCCGCGTCGAGAGCACCAGCCCGCCGGACGGCAGGCCCAGGTCGAGCGCGTCCAGCAGGGCGTGCAGGCCGTAGGCGAGCCCGATGCCGCCCACCAGCCCGAGCGCACTGCCGATCACGCCGATGATGGCGGCCTCCAGGACGACCGAGCGCCGGATCTGCTTGCGGTCGGCGCCGATCGCCCGCAGCAGGGCCAGCTCGCGCAGCCGCTGGGCGACGAGCATCGAGAAGGTGTTGTAGATGATGAACGTGCCGACGACGAGCGCGATGAAGCCGAAGCCGAACAGGATGTAGGTGACGAACGAGAGCGCCGTGGCCACGCCGTGCGTCGCGTCGTCGCGGACCTGGGTTCCGGTCTTCGCCTCGAGCGTCGCGGGCAGCACCCGGGCGACGCGGTCGGTCAGCGTGCGCTGGGACACGCCCGGCTGCGCGGCGATGTCGAGCGCGGACAGGTGGCGGCCGTCGGTGAACAGTCGCATCGCCTGTTGCTGGGTGAACAGGACGCCGATGTAGCCGCCGGTCTCGGTATGGGTGCGGTAGATCCCGCTGATCGTGACGTCGAGGGTCGCCGCGTTCGGCAGCACGATCTTGGCCCGGTCGCCGGTGTGCAGATCGCCCTTGTTCGCGGCGCCCTGGTTGATGACGACCTCGTTCGCCGCGGCCGGCGCGTGACCGGAGACGAACGTCGCCGGTGGGTTGAGCGAGTCCTGCGCCGACGTCCAGACCCCGCCCTGGGACGGTGCGCCGCCCGAGTCGAGTTTCTGGCCCTGGCTGTCGACCAGGACGAGCGGAGCGTTGATCTCCGGCTGGACCGCCCGGACGCCGGGCAGCCGCCGGATGGTGTCGACCAGGCTGGTCGCGACGCCGGGGTCGTAGTCGTGCCGTGGGCTGACCTGGGCGTCGATGTTCTTCGTCGCGCTGGTGAAGATCTGGTCGAAGCTGCCCTTGAGCGTGTCGGTGAACACGAACGAGCCGGCGACGAACGCCGTGCCGAGCAGGACCGAGATCAGGGTCAGCAGCAGCCGCACCTTGTGCGCCCGCAGGTTGCGGACCGACACGCGGCGCATCGCGTTGCGCGGGGACCGCGGCAGCGAGACCGGAACGCGCGACGGTCGGACCGCGGTCACTTCTCCAGGTCCTTCATGCGGTCCAGGACGGTCTCGGCGGTCGGCGAGCGCAACTCGTCGACGATCCGCCCGTCGGCGAGGAACAGGACGCGGTCGGCGTAGCCGGCGGCCCTCGGGTCGTGCGTCACGATGACGACGCTCTGCCCGAGCTCGCTGACCGCGCTGCGCAGGATGCCCATGACCTCACCACTGGTGCGCGAGTCGAGGTTGCCGGTTGGCTCGTCCCCGAAGATGATCTCCGGGCGGCCGGCCAGCGCGCGGGCGACGGCGACGCGTTGCTGCTGTCCGCCGGACAGTTCGCTCGGGCGGTGGGACAGGCGATCGCGTAGGCCGAGCGTCATGACGACCGTGTCCAGCCAGTCCCGGTCGGGCCTGCGGCCGGCGATGTCGATCGGCAGCGTGATGTTCTCCAGCGCCGTCAGTGTCGGGACGAGGTTGAACGACTGGAAGACGAAGCCGATGCGGTCTCGGCGCAGGGCGGTCATCCTCTTGTCCGACAGGCCGGCCAGCTCGACCTCGCCGATGCGGACACTGCCGGCGCTGACCGTGTCCAGACCGGCCAGGCAGTGCATCAGCGTCGACTTGCCGGAGCCGGACGGACCCATGATGGCGGTGAACTCGCCGCGGATCAGCTCGACGCTGACGTGATCGAGCGCGCGGACGGCAGTGTCGCCGTAGCCCTACAGCTTGATCACGTCCAGGGCGGTGGCGGCAGCGGCACCGAGTTCGTACGTGGGGGCGGGGACGGACAGTGCGCGGGTCATGACCACAGCGTCGGGCACCGGGACCGGCGTCGCCATTGGGTTTACCCCCCAAAGGACCCTGACATTTGTCCCGGGGCCAGGGGGTGCCACCCCTCATCTACGATGGGGTACCGGAGTCCAAGGAGTATCTGTTGCCTGACCTCGCTGACGGCCTGCCCGCCAAGTTCGCGAACCTCGGCCTGACTTTCGACGACGTCCTGCTGCTACCCGGCGAGACCGATGTCATCCCGTCCGAGGTCGACACGACCGCGCGCCTGACCCGCGAGATCTCCCTCGCCGTCCCGCTGCTGTCCGCAGCGATGGACACCGTGACCGAGTCGCGGATGGCGATCGCGATGGCCCGCCAGGGCGGCATCGGGGTGCTGCACCGCAACCTGTCGATCGAGGACCAGGCCTATCAGGTCGACCTGGTGAAGCGGACGCAGACGGGGCTGATCCCGAACCCGGTCACCATCGGCCCCGACGCGACGCTTGCGCAGCTGGACGAGGTGTGCGGCGAGTACCGGATCTCGGGCGCGCCGGTCGTCGACGGCGACCAGCGGCTGCTCGGCATAATCACCAACCGCGATCTGCGCTTCGTGCCCGTCGCCGAGTGGGCCAGCACAAAGGTCGATGAAGTGATGACCCGCATGCCGCTCGTCACCGCCCCGGTCGGCATCTCGCACGAGGACGCCACGGCGTTGCTGCGCCAGCACAAGCGCGAGCGGTTGCCGTTGCTCGACCCGCAGGGCCGGCTGGCCGGGCTGATCACCGTCAAGGACTTCGTCAAGTCCGAGCAGTTCCCGGACGCGTCCAAGGACGACCACGGCCGGCTGATGGTCGGCGCGGCCATCGGCTACTTCGGCGACGCGTGGGAGCGAGCGACGACGCTCATCGAGGCCGGCGCCGACGTCCTGATCGCCGACACCGCGCACGGCCATGTCCGGCTGCTGCTGGACATGGTGCGCCGGCTGAAGACCGATCCGGCCACCCGGCACGTCCAGGTGATCGGCGGCAACGTCGCGACCCGGCCGGGCGCCCAGGCGTTCGTCGACGCCGGTGCCGACGGGGTCAAGGTGGGCGTCGGGCCGGGCTCGATCTGCACGACGCGGATCGTCACCGGGGTCGGCGCCCCGCAGGTGACCGCGGTGTACGAGGCCGCGCTGGCCTGCAAGCCCGCGGGCGTCCCGGTGATCGCCGACGGTGGCCTGCAGTACTCCGGCGACATCGCCAAGGCCATCGTGGCCGGCGCCGACACGGTCATGCTCGGCTCGCTGCTGGCCGGCTGCGACGAGTCGCCGGGCGAGCTGATCTTCGTCAGCGGCAAGCAGTACAAGTCCTACCGCGGGATGGGCTCGCTCGCCGCGATGAGCTCGCGGGGCAAGAAGTCGTACTCGAAGGACCGCTACTTCCAGGCCGAGGTCACCAGCGACGATCAGCTGATCCCCGAAGGTATCGAGGGCCGCGTCGCGTACCGCGGTCCACTGGCCGCCGTGGCCCATCAGCTGATCGGCGGGCTGCGGCAGTCGATGTTCTACGTCGGCGCGCGGTCGATCCCCGAGCTGGCCGCGAACGGCCAGTTCATCCGGATCACCCAGGCCAGCCTGAAGGAGTCGCACCCGCACGACATCCAGATGACGGCCGAGGCCCCGAACTACACGAGTCGTTGAGCGCCGCCGCCGATGGGTACCCCTTCAACCACACCCTGGTGTGGCTGAAGGGGTACCCATGCGGTGCGTGACGCGACTTCGGCCGGGCGGCGGGCAGTTGCGTTCCGCCGGGGAAGTTTCCCGCTAGCTGATCTCGCGGCGGATTCGTCCTCGGATGCCGAGGTGGGGACGACGTCGGGAGTGGCGAGCATGGTGGTCATATCGAGGGTTCCTTTGCTGGATCGGTTTAGGCGGCGACGACGGAGTCGGCGCCGGTGAGGGAGAAGAAGAGCTGTTCGAGCCCGTCGTCGGCCGGGCGCAGTTCGGTGACCAGCACCTGGTACCGAATCGCGGCCCGGGCGAGCTGCTCCGCGCTCACCGCCCCGCGGCTCGTGTCGACGACGACCGCGCCGTCGTCGGTGCGCCGGAACGCGAGCCGCTCCGCATCGAGCATCCGCTCGAGCGCGGCCTGGTCGACAGCGCGCACCAGCAGGCCGCCGTTCGCCAGCAGCTGCGAGAGCGGTCCGGACGCGGCGACG
>JBDTGE010000185.1:0-3325 GCA_039937575.1 Jatrophihabitantaceae bacterium | reverse complement strand
CGGCTGGCGCCGGGCTGATGACGTAGGACGCGAGCCAACGCAGCACGGTGTCGGTGCCGCCTCGCGAACCGCGGGCGAGCGCGTCGGCGACGCCGGCCCGCGCCAGCAGCCAGCCGGCGGTGGACTGGTCGATGCAGGCGAGCCGGGCGAGGGTGCCGGGCTCGATCCGCGCCAGCGTGCGCAGCAGCGGGTGCCGGGCCAGCGCGTTCGCGGCGCCGGCGAGCGCGTCGGGCAACGGCTGGTCGGCGAGCCTGGCGACCAGCGAGCTCACCTCGTCCTCGAGCAGCGCCGCAAGCACGGCTTCGCGAGTGCGGAAGTGGTTGTACAGCGTGGCCTTGGCGACCCCGGCCGCCGCGGCCACCTGGGCCATCGTGATCTTGGTGCCGCTGACCTCGACCGCACGGCGCGCCCCGTCGAGCAGGGCCGCCCGGGTACGGCTCATCGCGTTGCCCGCGCGCGAGCGGGTGCCAGCCTCACGCACCGGCGCCGCGGACGCGATCGACGGCGCACGGGTGGTCGGCCGGAACAGCGTGTCGAACAGCGGGTCCCGAGGAGCGCTCATGCTCGCAACGTACAACCGGGTACCGGCCGGTCCACGGTGCCGCGCGGCGTGGCGCGCGAGAACGTGACTGATGTGACGGTAGTGACGAACTAGCCGCTCAGGCGGCGACGTGCGCGCGGACCTGGGGTCCGGTCGAAGCGCCGTTCGGGGCGACCGAGATTCGGGCCGATCCGGCACCGGGAATCGTCGCGATGCGACCGGCGAGGGCCAGCTTCTCCTCCCGGCGCAGCGTGGTGCTGACGTCCTGGAACAGCTCGGACAGCTCGACGTCCAGGGCGCGGCAGATCGCGGCCAGCAGCTCGGACGAGGGCTCCTTCTGCCCGCGCTCGACCTCGGACAGGTAGCCCAGGCTCACCCGGGCACTGGCCGAGATCTCCCGGAGGGTCCGGCGCTGACGCAGCCGCAGACCGCGAAGGGTCTCACCGACCACTTGACGCAGTACCGGCATCTGGCCCACCCTTCCTCCGGCGATGATCGCGATGTGAGGATTGACGATACCGGTCGAGGCCGACCGGTGCGTGAACGAACTCCTGCGTCCGCTCTCGGCGAACGTAACGCCGGCCCCGGTCGGTCGCATTCCGCGCGAGGCGTGCGGGCGTCAGACGGCCGCGCGCTCGGCCCGACCCAGCCGGCGCAGCCGGACGGCGCGGCCGACGTAGTCTGCGCCGGTCACCAGCGTGATGACGATCGCGGCGTACATGATCACGGTGGCGATGTCGTGCAGCCAGCCGGTGAGCGGCAGGACGTACAACCCGATGGCGACGGCCTGCAGCAGGGTCTTGACCTTGCCGCCGCGGCTGGCCGCGATCACCCCATGGCGTATCACCCAGAACCGCAGCAGCGTCACCCCGACCTCGCGGACCAGAATGACGACCGTGATCCACCAGGCCAGATCGTGCAACACCGACAGCCCGACCAGGGCCGCCCCGATGAGGGCCTTGTCCGCGATGGGGTCGGCCAGCTTGCCGAACTCGGTGACCAGCCCTCGCTTGCGGGCGATGTCGCCGTCGAAGCGGTCGGTGATCGAGGCGACGGCGAACACGCCCCACGCAGCGACCCGCCAGCCGTCCAGGTGGCCGCCGCCGCGGAACAGCGCGAGGACGAAGACGGGTACGAGCAGCAGCCGGAACACCGTGAGCGCGTTCGCGATGTTCCACGCCGACACGTCGCTCGGCGGGTCGGCGAGCGGATCCTCGGCGAGCGGCTGCTTCACCATGGCGCGCCGTTCGCCTCCGCGATCAGGTCGACTCCCTCGGTGCCGGTGACGAACGCGGGAACGATCTGCCCGCGCCGCGCACCGTCGGTCCCGTGCACCGTCGTCGTGCCGTCGACGTCCGGGCCCTGGTGCACCGCTCGGCCGACGACCCCGTCGGCCGTCTGCTCGATCAGCACCTCGACGCGGGTTCCGATGCGGTCCTCGGCCCGCTGGGAGATCAGCTCGTCGGCCAGGGTGGTGACGCGCTCGACCCGGGCCGCGATCTCGTCCGCGTCGAGCTTGCCGTCGAAGTCGGCGGCGTCGGTGCCGTCCTCGTCCGAGTAGCCGAACACGCCGACGACGTCCAGGCGGGCCTCGGTCAGGAAGTGTTCTAGCTCCTGGACGTCTTGCTCGCTCTCGCCCGGGAAACCGACGATGACGTTGCTGCGCGCGCCGGCATCGGGCACGAACGCCCGTGCCTGCGCGAGCAGGGCGAGAAACGCCTCGGTGGAGCCGAACCGCTTCATCCGCCGCAGGACGGTCGGGCTGGCGTGCTGGAAGGAGAGGTCGAAGTACGGGGCGACGCCCGGGGTGGTGGCCAGTGCCTCCAGCAGGGACGGCCGCAGCTCGGCCGGCTGCAGGTAGGACACCCGGATGCGGTCGATCCCGTCGAGCGCGGCCAGGTCCGGTAGCAACTTCTCCAGCGCGCGCAGATCGCCCAGGTCCTTGCCGTAGGACGTCGAGTTCTCGCTGACCAGCACCAGCTCGCGCGCACCGGAGTGGGCCAGCCACTGCGCCTCGGCCAGCACGTCGGCCGGCGGGCGGGACACGAACGAGCCGCGGAAGGACGGGATCGCGCAGAACGAGCAGCGGCGATCGCACCCGGATGCGAGTTTGAGGTAGGCCATCGGGGCGTCGTCCAGCCGCTGCCGCGCGGACCCGGTCGGCAACCACGCGTGTCCGGGGACCGAGACCTCGACCGCGGCGGCCGGCCGGTGCGCGGGAGCGACCGGCAGCAGCGTCCGGCGATCGCGCGGCCGGTGGGGTGCGATCGCGCGACCGGCAGCGACGTCGTCCAGCCGCTCGGCGATGTCGGCATATGAGTCGAAGCCGAGCACGGCGTCTGCCTCGGGCAGCGACGCCGCCAGCTCCTTGCCGTAGCGCTCGGCCAGGCAGCCGACAGCGACGACCTTCTTGCCCGAGTCGGCCGCGGCCAGGACGGTGTCGATCGAGTCCTTCTTGGCCGAGTCGATGAAGCCGCAGGTGTTGATCACGACCACGTCGGCGTCGTCCCCGTCGGTCAGCGTCCACCCGCCGGCGCCGAGTCGTCCGGCCAGCTCCTCGGAGTCGACCTCGTTGCGCGCACAACCGAGCGTGACGAGCGAGACCGAGCGGGAGGGTGGCACGTGAGCAGGTTACCCGCGCGCTGTACTGCCGAGCGGTGATACCCAGTGATCGCCATAGCGCTCGCCGGGCATCACGCTCGATGAGACGGACCCGATACGGTTTCGCCCGTGCCTGTCCTCGTCCGCCGCGCGCGAACCCCTGACGTCCCGGCCATCAAAGCA
>JBDTGE010000184.1:0-4628 GCA_039937575.1 Jatrophihabitantaceae bacterium | reverse complement strand
CGTGCTCGACCTGGCCGGCCCAGGTGTTGCGCATGATGACGTCCATCAGGCCGGTCAGGTGGCTGCCGACGATGACGATCACGTAGGACGCCAGCGCGATCGGCGGCGCGGTGAGCGCGGACACGACCCGGCCCTGGGCGATCCGCTGCAGCCGCTCGCGACGCCGTTGTGGCGCCGAGGCCTGGGCCAGGCGCAGCGGCCGGCCGGACACCAGCAGGGCCGGCGCGAGCATGACGAGGGCGAGGTGGCCGGCCATGTGCGCGGTGAACAGCACCTGGTCGTAGACCGCGATGCTGCCGCTCGTGGCGTAGACGCAGACCGCGAGCCCGGCGAAGAAGGACACGGTCTGGCGCACCGGCCACCGAGCCCCCGGCGTCCGGACCGGGACCAGCGCGACACAGGTCAGGTACCAGGCCGCCGCCAGCACGACCAGCGCGAGGGCGATCGCGTTGAGCTGCCAGGCCGTCAGCAGCGCCTGCCCGAGCAGGGGCCCGATCGGGTCACCACCGCCACGCGCGAGGGCGGTGCCCATGTGCATGCCGTGTCCGGCGCCGTCGCTGGAGAGGTAGTGGGCCACCGCCACGGCGAGTACCGCCAGCGCCACGATCGCCACCGTCCAGGTGAGGACGACGAGGCGGGGCAGGCGGGTCGGGCGCGCGGGCATGCGGTCAGTCTCCCACCGTGCGAGTTACTACTCCGCGAGCGCCCACTCCGCGAGTGGTCACTTGCGCGCCGAGTGGTCAGCTATAGGTGACCACTCGCGGCGTAAGTGACCACTCGCGCAAGTGCGGCTGCGTCAGGCGCGTGCGGCCTGGCTGGACACGATCCACCGATCAAGCACGTCGGACGCCGCCCCGCTGTCGACGGCCGCGGTGGCCGCGAGCAGGCCGGCCGCGACCGCCTCGTGCAGCGTGGCGGCGCTCAGTCCGTCGTGCGCGGCGATCGCGGCGGCCGCGTTGAGCAGCACGGCGTCGCGCACGCCGGCGGCTCCCCCGGCCAGGACCTCCCGGACGACCGCTGCGTTGTGCACCCGGTCGCCACCGCGCAGTGCTTGCGGCTGGACGGCGGTGATGCCGAACTCGGCCGGGTCGAGGGTGACTGTAGTCACGGTCCCGTCGGCCGCGACCCAGACGCTTGATGTCGTCGTGGTGGTGAGCTCGTCCAGCCCGTCGTCGCCGCGGAATACCAGCGCGCTGTCACCCCGCTCGGCCAGCACGGCGGCCATCACCGGCGCCATCCGGGTGTCGGCGCAGCCGATCGCCGAGGCCCTCACCCGGGCCGGGTTGGTCAGCGGGCCGAGGAAGTTGAAGAACGTGGGCACGCCGAGTTCGCGCCGTGGGGCCCCCGCGTGCCGCATGCCCGCGTGGAAGACCGGCGCGAAACAGAACCCGATGCCGACCTCGCGGACCGTCGTCGCGACCCCGGCCCCGGGCAGGTCGATCGCGACACCCAGCTCCTCCAGCACGTCGGCCGTCCCGCAGGAGGACGAGGCGGCCCGGTTGCCGTGCTTGACCACGCGACGACCGGTACCGGCAACCACCAGCGCCGCCATCGTGGAGATGTTCACGGTGTGCGCGCGGTCGGCGCCGGTGCCCACGACGTCGACGGCCGGCCCCTCGTCCACACCGACCGGGGCCGAGCGGGCCAGCATGGTCTGCACCAGCCCGGCGAACTCCTGCGGCGTCTCGCCCTTGGCCCGCAGCAGCACGGCGAACCCGGCTAACTGCGCCGCGGTGGCGGCGCCGGCCATGATCTCGTCCATCGCCCATGCGGTGTCCGCGGCCGTCAGGTCCTCGCGCCGGGTGAGCGTGGTCAGCAGGGTCGGCCAGCTACGTTCGGCCGCACGAGTGGCCCCTGGTGGCGAGGTCATCGCTACCGGACGACGGGGATGCCGCGAGCGCGGCTGCGCAGCTGCTCGGCGACGACGGCCGCCGCCTCGATCGGGTCCAGGGGCGTGTTGATGACGGCGTCCGCGAGTGACCAGGCGGCCAGCCAGCCGTCCTGCTTGCGGGCGATCAGGACCACGATCGGCGGGCAGTCGTCGATCTCGTACTTGAACTGGCGGGCCAGACCCATCCCGCCGACCGGCTGGGCCTCACCGTCGACGATCGCGACGTCCAGATCGCCCGCGTCCAGCTGGGCCACGACCTGGGCCATGGTGCTGCACTCGATCCAGTCGATCCGGCCGGTGTCGGGGGCCGGGCGGCGGCCGACCGCGGTGCGGACCTGGGCCCGCACATCCGCGGAGTTGCTGTAGACGAGGACCGTGACGCTCGCACCCTGATCGGACATGCGCAGATCGTATCCACGCGGCGCGGGCGGGTTCCGCGCGGTCGGATCGGGCACCGGATCCGGCCGGGGCCCGGTGGTCCGATCCGCGGGCGGACCCCGGTCCGATCACAGGCACGACACGACCCCCACCCCGAGGACGTTGGCCGCTCACGGCAGGACATAATGCTTGGGTGACCTCGACTGCCACGACGCCCTTCGAGACCAGCAAGGTGCACTCGCTGACGCGGCCCAACATCGTCAGCGTGGGCACCATCGTCTGGCTCTCCAGTGAGCTCATGTTCTTCGCGGGCCTGTTCGCGATGTACTTCACGATGCGGGCGGTTCACGCGGGCGACTGGCCGATGCACCTGCCGAACGACGGCGGCATTCGCGCCGGTGGGGACATCAAGATCAGTGTCGGGTACGCGCTCCCGTTCACGATCATCCTGGTGGCCTCCAGCTTCACCTGCCAGTGGGGCGTGTTCGCGGCGGAGAAGGGCGACGTGTTCAAGCTGCGCCGCTGGTTCTCGTTGACGTTCCTGATGGGCCTGATCTTCGTGCTCGGGCAGGCGAACGAGTACCGCATGCAGATCGCCGACGGCAACACGATCTCGCGTACCGGCTACGGTTCGGTGTTCTTCCTGACCACGGGCTTCCACGGCCTGCACGTCATCGGCGGGCTTATCGCGTTCATCCTGTTCCTGATCCGCACCACGCTGGGCAAGTTCACGCCCGCGCAGGCGACGGCCGCCATCGTCGTGTCCTACTACTGGCACTTCGTCGACGTCGTGTGGATCGGTCTGTTCGCAGTCATTTACCTCATTCGATGACCATCGGCCGAAACGGGAAGGGACTTTCGTGAAGGAAGACTTCGACGTCGACAGCGAGCTCGGCTTCGCTCCGGCTGTCTCGGCCACGGGCGCCGATCCGGACAAGAAGTCCGGGCCGGAGAAGTCGGCCGGCGCCTCGAAGCGGCGACGCGGCGGCCTGCGCCGGCGGCTGACCGCGACAGCGGTGCTGGGTATCGCGCTCATCGGGATGGGCGGCGCGTACACGCTGTTCGCCAGTACTTCGGGCGCATCGGACACGACCAGCAGCGCGTCGGACATCTCGGCCGGACGCCAGCTGTTCGAGACCAGCTGCATCACCTGCCACGGCGCGAACCTGCAGGGCGTGCGCGACCGCGGTGTCCCGCTGCTCGGTGTGGGCGGCGTGGCGGTCTACTTCCAGGTGAGCACCGGTCGCATGCCGGCCATTGGCCAGGGCGCGGAGCAGAACCGCAAGACCGCTGTGTTCAACGAGGCGCAGACCCGCGAGCTCGCGGCGTACGTCCAGTCGATGGGTGGCGGCCCGGCCATCCCGACCGGCTCCGTGCGCGACGACGCGAACATCGCCGACGGTGGCAGCCTGTTCCGCCTGAACTGCGCGTCGTGTCACGGCACGACGTTCAAGGGCGCGCCGCTGACGGCCGGCAAGTCGGCGCCCTCGCTGAACCACTCGACCGACCTGCAGATCTACACCGCGATGGAGTCCGGCCCGGAGAGCATGCCGATCTTCAGCGACAACCAGATCACGCCGAGCGAGAAGCGGCAGATCGTCAGCTACATCCAGACCATCAAGGCGTCCGACGACCCGGGCGGCCACGGCATCGACCGGATCGGGCCGGTGTCCGAGGCCATCGTGATCTGGGTCGGCGGTATCGGCTTCCTGATGATCGTCATCCTGTGGATCGGAGCGAAGACAGAGTGAGCGAGCATCGTAGGGCCGCCTGCGGCCCGAGGAGCGCAGCGAACGCGGCGATGAGCGCTCGCGCGAAGAGCGAGGTCGCACAGTGAGTGGGAGCGATCCGGAGGACCCGACCGCGGACGAGCTGCGGGCGATGTCGCCGGAAGAGGCGATGCGGGCCGGAACCGAGGCCGACGGCGTGCACATCGTGCACCGCCGCGAGCGTTTCCCGGTCCGGGGCACCGCCGCGGAGAAGCGGGCCGAGCGCGGGGTAGCCCTCGCCTTCACGATCTCTGCCCTGGCCGGCGTCGGCTTCATCGTCGCGTTCATCGCGATGCCCTACCAATGGCACCTGCCCGGTACGCCGCAGAACTTCCGCTTCTACACCCCGGCGCTCGGCGTGTTGATGGCGATCATGCTGTTCGGTATGGGTATGGGCCTGGTCCTGTGGGCCAAGTGGCTGATGCCCGAGGAGGAGGTCATCCAGGATCGGCACGCCGAGCCGTCGAGCGAGGAAGAGATCCTGATGACCGAGGCCACGCTGACCGTGGGCCTCGAGGACACCGGCCTGCCGCGCCGCTCGCTGATTCTGCGTTCGATGGGGCTGGCCGGCGGTGCGATCGCCACCGTCC
>JBDTGE010000183.1:0-5810 GCA_039937575.1 Jatrophihabitantaceae bacterium | reverse complement strand
ACCTCGAACGGGGAGATCCTCACCAACAACCACGTCGTGGACGGCGCCACCAAGATCACCGTTACCGTGGTCGCGACCGGCAAGCGGTACAGCGCCAAGGTCGTCGGCACCGACCCGACGCAGGACGTCGCGGTCATCCAGCTGGCCGGCGCCTCCGGCCTGCCGACTGCGAACTACGGCAACTCGTCCGGGGTCGCGGTCGGCGACTCGGTGACCGGAGTGGGCAACGCAGAAGGCGCCGGCGGCACGCCGAGCTCCGCGACCGGCAAGGTCACCGCGCTCAACCAGCCGATCACCGCCACCGACGACAGCGGCGCGAACGCCGAGAGCCTCACCGGCCTCATCGAGACCAGTGCCCAGATCGCGCCGGGTGACTCCGGCGGTCCGCTGTACAACTCGAGCGGCAAGATCATCGGAATGGACACCGCGGCCCAGACCAGCGGGCAGACGACCACCGCCGCCTACGCCATCACGATCGATCACGCGCTGGCCGTCGCCCAGCAGATCGAGGCGGCGACCACGTCGACCAGCACCATCCACGTCGGGCTGCCGTCGTTCCTCGGCGTCTCCGTTCAGGACACGAACGGTCAGGGCGCCGGCGTCGTCCAGGTCGTCACCGGCGCCCCGGCGGCCAAGGGCGGCATCGTGGCCGGCGATGTGATCACCAAGGTCGGCGGCCGGTCGATCACCGCGAGCGCGCAGCTCAAGCCCGCCCTCGCCGCGTACCAGCCCGGCCGGTCGGTGACGATCGGCTGGACCGACAGCTCCGGGCAGTCGCACCAGGCGAGCGTCACCCTGATCGTCGGACCCGCCGACTGAGCCGATGCCAGGTCCACACCCTCGTCCCTCGTGCGGAAGGATGGGGGTGTGGCCGAGCTCAATCCCGACGCAGTGCTGCAGTTCGTCGACGTGACGGTGCGGCGGGGCACCAAGGTCCTGCTCGACAAGATCAGCTGGACCGTGGAGGAGGACGAGCGGTGGGCGGTGCTCGGGCCGAACGGCGCCGGCAAGACCACCCTGCTGCAGATCGCCGCCGCGTTGATGCATCCGACCGGCGGCGAAGCCTACGTCCTGGGTGAGCGACTCGGCCGGGTCGATGTGTTCGAACTGCGGCCGCGGATCGGGCTGGCCAGTGCGGCCCTGGCCCAGCGCATCCCCGGCGGAGAGCAGGTCACCGACGTCGTGGTCAGCGCCGGCTACTCGGTGCTCGGGCGCTGGCGGGAGGCCTACGGGCGGCTGGATGTCCGCCGCGCGACCAAGCTGCTCGAGCGGCTGGGCGTGAACGACATGGGCGAGCGGACGTACGGGACCCTCAGCGAGGGCGAGCGGAAGCGGGTCCAGATCGCCCGCGCGCTGATGACCGACCCGGAGCTGCTGCTGCTCGACGAGCCGGCTGCCGGCATGGACCTCGGCGGGCGGGAGGACCTGATCCGCCGGCTGACCCGGTTCGCGGCCGACCCGGACGCCCCGGCCTCGGTCCTGGTCACCCACCACGTCGAGGAGCTCCCGCCCGGAATCAGCCACGTGCTGCTGTTGCGCGACGGCGGCGTGGTCGCGTCCGGGCTGACCCGCGACGTCCTCACCGACGAGTTGCTGAGCGCCACGTTCGGCCTCGCGCTGCGGGTGGAGCGACGCGGCGGGCGCTGGTTCGCCCGCGCCGTCTAGGCTTTCCCTTCGACTGTTCGCAGGCGAAAGGGTGTTGTGATGGGCGAGTTGGTACGGGTCGAGATCGGCGACGGTTCGGACGGGTCGCCGGCCGGTGTGGCGACGATTCGGCTGGAGCGGCCGCCGATGAACGCGCTCAACACCCAGCTGCAGGAGGAGCTGCGGGCCGCGGCCGAGCAGGTCGGCGCTGATCACTCGGTGCGGGCGGTCGTCCTGTACGGCGGCGAGAAGGTGTTCGCCGCCGGCGCCGACGTCAAGGAGTTCGCCGAGCGGAGTCACGCCGACATGGTCCGGGACGCGGGACGGCTCTCGTCCGCGCTGAGTGCGATCGCCGCGATCGCCAAGCCGGTGATCGCCGCAGTGACCGGGTACGCGCTCGGCGGCGGCTGCGAACTCGCGCTCACCGCCGACTTCCGGGTCAGCGCCGACAACGCCCGATGGGGTCAGCCCGAGATCCTGCTCGGGATCATCCCCGGAGCCGGTGGGACGCAGCGGCTGCCGCGGCTGATCGGCCCGGCCAAGGCCAAGGACCTGATCTACACCGGACGGTTCGTCGAGGCCGATGAGGCGCTGGCGATCGGCCTCGTCGACGTCGTCGTGCCGGCCGCGGACGTGTACCCGACCGCGCTGGCGATGGCGGCCAAGTTCGCGCGGGGCCCGGCCCTGGCGCTCGCGGCGGCCAAGGCGGCGATCGACGGCGGACTGGACGGCGACCTCGGCAACGGGCTGCGCCTGGAGTCGCACCTGTTCGCGTCGCTGTTCGCCACCGAGGACCGCACGATCGGCCTGAAGTCCTTCATCGAAGCCGGCCCGGGCAAGGCCGCCTTCCAGTGAGCGCACGAGAACCGGCCACGGCGGAGCAGGTACAGGCCGCGTGGGACGACCCGAAGCTGGCGAACATCCTCTATCACGACTGGGAGGCCGGCAGCTACGACGAGAAGTGGTCGATCTCCTTCGACCAGCGGTGCATCGACTACGCGCGTGACCGCTTCGAGCACGTCGCCGGCCGTGCGGGTTGGCCGTACCGGACCTCGCTCGAGCTCGGCTGCGGCACCGGTTTCTTCACGCTCAACCTCAAGCTGGCCGGCGTGCTCGAGGACGGGCACGTCACCGACCTGAGCCCGGGCATGGTCGAGGTCGCGCAGCAGAACGCGCGCTCGCTGGGCTTTGAGGTCCAGGGCCGCGTCGCCGACGCCGAACGGCTGCCGTACGAGGACGACAGCTTCGACCTGGTCATCGGGCATGCGGTGCTGCACCACATCCCGGACGTCGAACTGGCCCTGCGCGAGGTGCTGCGGGTGCTCAAGCCCGGCGGCCGGTTCGTCTTCGCCGGCGAGCCGACCCGGCACGGCGACTACGTGGCCCGGCGGCTCTCGCGGCTCACCTGGTGGGCCGCCACGCGGGCGACGCGGTGGTCCGCGCTGTCCGGCTGGCGCCGTCCTCAGCCGGAGCTGGACGAGTCCGCTCGCGCCGCCGCGCTCGAGGCCGTCGTCGACCTGCACACATTCGCGCCGGCCGAGCTGGCCGCGACCGCCCGCCGCGCTGGCGCGGCCGAGGTCGGGGTGAGGACGAACGAGCTGCTCGCCGCCTGGTTCGGTTGGCCGGTGCGAACGTTCGAGTACGCCGTGCCCAAGGGCAAGCTGGGGATGCGGTGGGCCAACTTCGCGGCCCGGGGCTGGATCGCGCTGTCCGCCGTCGACCGGGTGCTCGAGCGCGCCGTGCCGAAGGGCTTGTTCTACAACGCCGAGATCACCGGGCTGAAGCCGCTGGCGGTGTAGGCGTGCCCGGTGCGAGCGTGATCCTGTTCGACCTGGACGGCACCATCTCCGACTCCGCCCGGGGGATCCTGGCCGCGCTGCGGCAGGCGTTCGCCGTCAACGGGCTGCCGCCGATGGACGCGAGCACAGAGCGTGCGCTCCTCGGGCCGCCGTTCTACGAGTCGCTGCCGCCGTTGATCGGCGACGCCTCGCTCGACGCGGTCATCGACGCCTACCGCGGCTACTACGCGGAGAGCATGTTCGACACGAGCGTGTTCCCCGGCGTCCGCGAGGTGCTGGACGGACTGCGGGCGGTTGGTTCACCGATGGCGGTAGCAACCAGCAAGCCGGAGTACTACGCCGTCCCGATCGTCGAACGCCTCGGGCTGGCCGAGTACTTCCAGACGGTCGGCGGCGACGGGCGGGACGGCTCGCGTCCGACCAAGGAGTTGGTGATCGCGCACGTGCTGGCCCGACTGGGCGACGTCGACCCGGCGACAGTGCTGATGATCGGCGATCGCTCGCACGACGTCCTCGGCGCCCGCGCGCACGGCATCGACTGCGTCGGGGTCGGTTGGGGCTACGCCCGGCCCGGCGAACTGGCCGCCGCGTCACCGGCGGCGATCTGCGCGACGCCGGCCGACTTGGCGCGTTACCTCGGGCTGAGCCGTGCTGCAGCGTCCTGAGTCGGCGGCGCCGCGCAGCGTCCGCTTCCTCACCCTCAGGTCCGTGCGCTGGGTGATCCGGAACCGGGCGTACTCGCGCTGGTACCTCGTCCGTTACTGGCGGTTCGCCCGGTTCAAGCTGCGCAATCCGCACGTCATCACCACCGGTTTCGTGTTCCTGGACCGGGGCGTCGAGCTCTACGCCCGGCGCGGGTACGGCCGGCTCGTCCTGGGTCGGTGGATCCACTTCGGCGTCGACACCGCGCTGCGCTGCCACGAGGGGACGCTCTCGCTGGGGGACAAGAGCGTGCTCGCGCGCGACGTCTCGATCAACTGCTACCTGGACGTCGAGATCGGGGAGTGCGCGCTGATCGCCGACAACGTCTACATCTCCGACTTCGACCACAAGTTCGCCGACCTGACGACGCCGATCAAGGACCAGGGGATCGCCAAGTCCCGTGTGCGTATCGGCCGCGACGTCTGGCTGGGCACCAAGGTCACCGTGGCGCGCGGCGTCGAGATCGGCGAGGGTGCCGTCGTCGGGGCGAACGCGGTCGTCACCAAGGACCTGCCGGCCTACAGCGTGTCCGTCGGCGTTCCCGCTCGCGTCATCAAGGACCGCCGTGCCGCCCCCTGACCCGATTGGGCAAGGTTCACCCCCGTCACGAGGGTCAACCTTGCCCAATCGGGCAATGGACGACATCGACCGCAGCTCGCGGGCCGCGCGGGACTGGGCCGACGAGGCGATCCGGCGGGTCGAGGCCGACGCGAACCGCTCGGCCGACACCCACCTGGTGCCGCTGCCGCTCCCAGCCCTGCCGGGCATCGACGTCTACCTCAAGGACGAGTCGACCCACCCGACCGGCTCGCTCAAGCACCGGCTGGCCCGGTCGCTGTTCCTGTACGCCCTGTGCAACGGGTGGATCACCGAGGGCACGACGATCATCGAGGCCTCGTCGGGTTCGACGGCCATAAGCGAGGCCTACTTCGCGCGCATGCTCGGGCTGCCGTTCGTGGCGGTCATGCCGCGGTCGACGAGCGCGGAGAAGATCGCGCTGATCGAACGCGAGGGCGGCCGCAGCCACCTCGTGGACGATCCGAGGAAGATGTACGCCGAGGCGGCCCGGCTGGCGCGCGAGTCAAACGGGCACTACATCGACCAGTTCACCTACGCCGAGCGGGCGACCGACTGGCGGGGCAACAACAACATCGCCGAGTCGATCTTCGAGCAGATGGCCCTGGAGCGGCATCCGGTCCCGCGCTGGATCGTCGTCGGCGCGGGGACGGGCGGCACCAGCGCGACGATCGGCCGCTACTTGCGTTATCGCCGGCACGACACCTGCCTGGCCGTCGTCGACGTCGAGAACTCCGCGTTCTTCCCGGGCTGGCGCGATCGGGACGCCACGGTGATGACCGGTATCGGTTCGCGCATCGAGGGGATCGGGCGACCGCGCGTGGAGCCGAGCTTCCTGCCCGGTGTCGTCGACCGGATGATCGCGGTGCCGGACGCGGCGTCGATCGCGGCGGCGCGGGCCGTCGAACCGATCATGGGCCGGCGGGTGGGCGCGTCGACCGGTACGAACCTGTGGGGGGTCCTGCACCTCGCGGCCGAGATGCACGCGCGTGGCGAGCAGGGCAGCATCGTGACCCTGCTGTGCGACGGCGGCGAGCGCTACGCCCACACCTACTTCGACGACGACTGGCTGGCCGAGCAGGGCATCGA
>JBDTGE010000182.1:0-6734 GCA_039937575.1 Jatrophihabitantaceae bacterium | reverse complement strand
GCGGCCAGCACTTCCTCGGGATCCTCGAACGCAACTCGCACCAGACCGACCTCGGTCGCGGCCAGCAGCAACCGGCCGACCGGGGTGTCGAGCGTGCGGTAGGCGACGTCGAGAAGCCCGTCTGCTTCGGCCGTCACGAGCAGTCGCGCGTGCAGCCGGACGTTGGCGGCTTCGTCGATGACGGGGAGGGCGGCGAACAGGTCGTTCATCGGGTAACTCCTTGCAGTAGCGCGCGAAGGGTCTTCATGCCGTCGGCCGCGGCGCGGCGGGCGGCGGCCTCGGAGTTGCCGAGGATGGTCGCGACCTGCACGTACGGCAGGCCGGCCAGGTGGTGGTACGCGATGGCTTCGCGCTGCTTCAACGGCAGAGCGCGCAGCGCGGACCACAGGTCATCGTGGTCCTCAGGGTCGCCGTCGGTCGACGGCCCGACGTGTTCCGGCAGGTCGTCCACCGGCGTCGGCCGCCGGGCCGACGCGCGGTGCTGGTCGATCGCCTTGTGCTTGGCGATCGTCACCAGCCAGGCCTGGATGTTCGCCTCGGCCGGCAGTTCCGGGTAGGCGCGCATCGCGGCCAGGAACGTCTCGGACCAGGCGTCGTCCGCGTCGTGCGGACCGAGGACGGCCCGGCACACCCGCAGCACGGTCGGCCCGTGATCGGTGACGATCTGTTCGAACGGTGGACGTCTCACGCCAGGTAGACGTCCGCGGCCGCCCGAACGTGAGATCGCCACCGCGGATCAGGCCGGGTGCTCGGCCTTGTCGCCGGCCCACTCGACGTGGAAGCTTCCGTCGCGGTCGGTGCGCTTGTAGGTGTGGGCGCCGAAGTTGTCGCGCAGGCCCTGGATCAGCGCGGCGGGCAGGCGGTCACGGCGGAGCCCGTCGTAGTAGGCCAGCGAGGACGAGAACGCGGGCGTCGGGACGCCGGCCAGCGCGGACTGGGAGACCACCCGGCGCCACGAGTCGACGCCGTCGCGCACCGCGTCGGCGAAGTAGGGCGCGACCAGCAGCGACGGCAGGGCGGGGTCGGCGTCGTAGGCCTCGCGGATGCGGTTGAGGAAGCGGGCCCGGATGATGCAGCCGCCGCGCCAGATCGTCGCCATCGCGCCCCGGTCGACGCCCCACTCGTACTCCTCGCTCCCGGCGGCGATGTGGTCGTAGCCCTGGGCGTACGCGACGACCTTGGACGCGTACAGCGCGCGGCGCACGTCCTCGATGAAGGCATCGCGGTCGGTGATCGCGAGGTCGTTCGCGTCGCCACCGAACCTCTCGCGCGCCGGCCCGCGCTGCTCCGCGTGCCCGGACAGGGCCCGCGCGAACGTCGCCTCGGCGATGCCGGTGATCGGTACGCCGAGCTCGAGCGCGCTCTGCACGGTCCAGCGTCCGGTGCCCTTCTGCTCGGCCTGGTCCAGGACGATGTCGACGAACGGCCGGCCGGTGTCGGCGTCGACGTGCGCCAGGACGGCGACCGTCAGCTCGATCAGGAACGACTCGAGATCGCCCTCGTTCCACGTCCGGAAGATCTCCGCGATCTCGGCCGGCGTCGCGGTCAGCCCGGCCCGCAACAGGTCGTAGGCCTCGGCGATCAGCTGCATGTCGGCGTACTCGATCCCGTTGTGCACCATCTTGACGAAGTGCCCGGCGCCGTCGGGTCCGACGTGCACGCAGCAGGGTGTGCCGTCGACCTGGGCTGCGATCGACTCGAAGATCGGACCGAGCTTCTCGTAGGACTGGGCCGAGCCGCCCGGCATGATCGACGGACCGAGCAGCGCACCCTCCTCGCCACCGGACACCCCGCAACCGACGAAGTGCAACCCGCGCTCCTTGAGCGCGGCCTCGCGACGGCGGGTGTCGGCGAAGTGGGCGTTGCCGCAGTCGATGACGATGTCGCCCTCGTCGAGCAACGGGACGAGCTCGTCGATGACGGCGTCCGTGGGGGCGCCCGCCTTGACCATGACGATGATCGCGCGCGGCGTGGCCAGCGACGTGACGAAGTCCGGCAGCGATTCGCTCGGCACGAAGGTTCCCTCGTCGCCGTGTTGTTCCACCAGGCTGCGAGTCCGCTCGGGGGAGCGATTGTGCAGGGCGACGGTGTGCCCGTGTCGCGCCAGGTTCCGCGCCAGGTTGCGGCCCATGACGGCCAGCCCGGTGACGCCGATGTTTGCCGTGCCCCGCTCAGTCATACGACCCACCCTATTCGGCGACACGCTCCTCCGGTCACCCGTCGACCGAGGGAGAGCAGCCGGCTGGCCGACGGGTCGATCGCGCGCTGTTGGGTAACTGAGACCCGGCCCGAGATGATCGTGGCGGCCGGGCTGACTAGCGTGGACCCATGATGACCGGAAGCAAGCGGGCCACGATGACGGTGGTGTCGGCATGACGCAACTCACCGGCAGCGTGGCGATCGTGGGTGGACGGGTGATCCCCGTCGACAGCGACCCGATCGACAACGCAACCGTGCTCATCATCGACGGGGCCATTGCCGCCGTGGGTCCGGACGTGGAGATCCCGGGCGGCGTGAGGCGTATCGACGCATCCGGCCGCTGGATCCTGCCCGGCTTCTTCGACGCGCACGCGCACATCGGCGTGCACGAGGACGGCGAGGGCGCGGCCGGCAACGACACCAACGAGATGACTGATCCGAACGGGGCTCGCATGCGCGCGCTCGACGGGATCAACCCGACCGAGATCGGCTTCAGCGACGCCCTGTCCGGCGGGGTCACGTCGGTGGTCGTGAAGCCGGGCAGCGGAAACCCGATCGGCGGTCAGACGGTCGCGATCAAGACCTGGGGCCGCATCGTCGACGAGATGATCATCAAGTCGCCGGCGAGCGTGAAGAGCGCACTCGGCGAGAACCCCAAGCGGGTGTACGGCGAGAAGAAGCAGTTGCCCTCGACCCGTCAGGGTGTGGCCGCCGTCATTCGCGACGCGTTCAACAAGGCATTGGACTACCGCGCCAAGCGTGATGCCGCGGCGGCCAAGGGCGATCCGTTCGACCGCGACCCGACTTGCGAGGTGCTGATCAAGGTGCTCGACGGCGAGTTGCCGTGGTGCCAGCACACCCACCGGGCGGACGACATCTCCACCGCGATCCGGCTGGCCGACGAGTTCGGCTACAAGCTGATCGTCAACCACGCCACCGAAGGGTTTCTGATCGCGGACGTGCTGGCCGAGCGCAACATCCCCTGCATCGTCGGGCCGATGTTCACCAGCCGCTCGAAGGTCGAACTGCGCGGGCGCACGCTGGCCAATCCGGGCCGGCTCGCGAACGCCGGCGTGCTGGTCGCGCTGACCACCGACCATCCGGTCGTCCCGATCAACTTCCTGGTGCACCAGGCGACCCTGGCCGTCAAGGAAGGCATGACGCGGGACGATGCGCTGCGCTCGATCACGGTCAACCCGGCGGCGATGATGGGACTGGCCGATCGCCTCGGTGCGCTCCGGGTCGGGCTCGACGGCGATGTGGTGATCTGGGACGGTGACCCGCTCGACGTCATGAGCCGGGCCTTGCAGGTGTTCGTGAACGGCGTGCCGGTCTACCAGTGGCGCGACGGCGAGGGCGTTACGGCATCTCCCTACCGGATCTAGTTCGGCCTGGTCAATCACCCTTCACCACAAGGAGAGTCATGATCTTCATTACTGCGAAGTTCCAGGTCCGGCCGGAGTACGTCGAGCGCTGGCAAGAGATCTCCGGCGCGTTCACGCAGGCCACCCGCAGCGAACCGGGGTGCCTGTGGTTCGAGTGGTCGCGCAGCCTGGAGGGGCCGGACGAGTACGTGCTGGTGGAGGCGTTCCGGGACGGTGACGCGGGAGCGGCACACGTGCAGTCCGAGCACTTCAAGACCGCCCAACAGAGCTTGCCGCCCCACCTGGTCCGGACCCCGCGGATCGTCAGCGTGTCGGTGCCGCAGGACGACTGGTCCGAGCTCGGCGAGATGCAGGTGCCGCCCACCGCGTGAGCTCAGCTACCGAACAGCTCGGGGTCGGCCACCTTTGGAGCCTCGAGCCCGATGCGCCGCGTGAGGGCCCACAGCGCGGGCAGGTGCGGTCCGAGCACGGGCTTGCCGTTGGTCATGATCGCGACGGCCAGCTCCCTCCGGGGGTCGGCCCACGCCATCACGTTGGTGAAGCCGAGGTGCCCGAACGCCTCGTCGGTGTCCGGTCCGTAGAGTCCCAGGGTCCGGGCGCCGAGCATGAAGCCGCTGGCGTGCCGAAGCGGCACGCCGAGCGTGCGGTCGAACTCGTGGTAGGACCGCTCGACGAGGGCGCGCCGGATCGTCCGGGCCGTCAGGATCGGCACGCCGTCCAGCGTTCCGCCGGCGCGGAGCAGGTCCATGAAGCGGGAGAGCTCGTTGGCAGTTGACACCACGTTGGCGGCGGGCACGAGCGCGTTCAGGAACCGCGGATCCCGGCTGATCAGTGCCAGCTTCGGCACGGGCAGGCCGAGCGCCCGCACCATCGCCGTCGACAACGGTGGCAGCGGGCGCGGGCCTGTCGCGTAGTCGTGCGCGATCAGCTCGTGCTCGACCGGTGCCGCTCCGTAGTTGGTCCACCGGAACGCCAGCGGGGCCAGGATCTGCTCGTCCAGAACCGTACGGATGTACTTGCCGGTAACGGCCTGCACGACCTCGCCGAGGATGAATCCGCCGGACACCGCGTGATAGGACAGCGAGGATCCCGGCCGGTTGCGCAAGCGCATCCCGCTCAGGGCGTCGAGCAGGAACTCCCTGTCGCCGAGGCGGTCCAGATCCATCAGGTCGCGCGGGATGAACGGCACGCCGGCCCGATGCGAGAGCACGTGGTCGATGGTGATCTCGTCGAACTGCGGGCGCGCGAACTCGGGCAGGTAGGCCGCGACGCGATCATCCAGGTCCAGCCGCCCCTGCTCGGCCAGCAGGTGTACGACGGTCGCGGTGATGGCCTTGGACGCGCTGAAGATGCAGAACGGCGTCCGGGGTGTGGCCAGCACGCGGGCCGCGTCCTGAGCGTCGCCCGGCCCGCCGCCCCGCGACCAGCCGATCGAACGATCGAGCACGACCCGACCGTTGCGACGGATACACACCGCCAGCGCGGGGTACACGCCGTGTCGGTACAGCCGTACCGCCGAGCGCCAGATCCGCTCGACGCCGTCGGCGCTCATGCCGACCGAGGCGGCGTCGACCTCGCCCGCTCCATGGGTGAGCAGCGGGCGAAGGTCACACGGCACATGGACCCGATGCAGCGGGTCGATCGCTGCGGGCAGGCGCAGGGCCCGAACGGACGCCGACGGCCGGGTGAACAGCATCGGACGAGCGTATGAGCGAACCGGATCAGCGGCGAATCCAACGCGCCGAACCGGCGCATCGAGGCCACGGACCATCCCCCGCACGGTCAGCCGTGCATGTCCGATTCATGTATCTTCCGAGCAAACTAAGTTAACTCCGTGTTGGATCATCAATTGCCGTATGACCGATCCGTGATTGTTGGTATAGCCTGATTTTTTCCGGTCCGTCGTACCTGACGGGTCGGGGAACTGCGGTTCCCGACGGTGGGCACCGAATGTATTGCGAGCCGTACTCAGCTCGTGATTGCCGCACGGTTCGAGGCGTTCGCATTGGTGCGTCTCGGTTGACTGGCACGGGGGATGTCATGTCACGATCAACGCGAGTCATCGATCAGGTCGGCAGGTTCACCTGGGCCGTCAGCACCCGGGCGTCGAGTCCGTGTCCGGCCGGGAAAGTGGCCGCCCACTGCCCGCCCGAGGGTTGCCCGCAGACCATCGCCGCGGCCGGCGCCGACGGGCAGTTGAGCCCGAGGATCGTCGTAGCGGTCGGCCCGGCGACCGACACCGTGATCGGTGCGTTCGCGGCCAGCGCCCGCAGCATCGACACGATCAGGACGATCGCCCGTCCCCGTGGCGCCGGTTTAGACGTGAGCGCCACTCCGTCCAGGCGATACGTCACGTCCAGTGCGGAACCGCTTGCGGACGCAGGTAGTTCGAGCGTCCACTGCTGCCCACCGCGCGCATCCGGCGTGATCGCGGACCCGCCGTACGACACCCGAAGCTCGCTCACCCGCGGGCGTGCCGTCTGCCCGTCGGGCAGGCCGGCGCCGCTGACCTGGTCGGGCAACCCGACCATGACCGAACGACCGTGTGGGGCGGGCGGCCAGGCCAACCGCTCGGTCACTGCGGCGGCGCCGCTCGCGTCGATCCGCACGGAGATCGTCAGCCCGGTGGCGGTACCCGCTCCAGTCGAGCGGCCCGACGGGCGGCTGGGCCCGCCGGCGACGTGGGCTGCGCTCAACGTGCCCGTGGGGCGGGTCAGCCATGCATAAGACACACCGCCGGCCAGCACGACCGCCGCCATAACGCCGATCGTCCACGTCAGACGCGCATTTCCCCCGAGGCCCGGCACGACGTTGATTCTCAACTCTCCACGGCAATGACACAACGACTTGTGGCGCCGACTTTTCGACGGAAGGGATATTCGATGTTTGGCGATAGGTGTCCATCCAAGCGCGGCGTTCTCGGGGTTGTCATCGGCGTAATCGTGGGCACCGGGCTGATGCCCGCCGGTGCCGCGGCCGCTCCGGCGGCGGCCGCGTCCGAGGGCCAGCTCTACATCCTGCAGGGGCTGCCGGGCCGCAACGTCGACCTGTACGTGAACGATCAGCGCGTGGGATCGGACATCGCCGCCAAGAGCGTGGTCGGGCCGATGTCGCTGGCCGCGGGGAGTTACGACCTCCGGGTGACCGACG
>JBDTGE010000181.1:0-2963 GCA_039937575.1 Jatrophihabitantaceae bacterium | reverse complement strand
CGGCTCGCTGGTGCAGTGGCTGCGCGACAACCTCTGCCTGATCGGTTCGGCCGAGCAGGTCGAGACGTTGGCGCGCAGCGTCGACGACAACGGCGGCGCGTACTTCGTCCCGGCGTTCTCCGGGCTGTTCGCGCCGTACTGGCGCTCGGACGCCCGCGGCGCGATCCTCGGGCTGACCCGGTTCGTCAACCGCGGTCACCTCGCGCGGGCCGCGCTCGAGGCGACCGCGTTCCAGACCCGCGAGGTGGTCGACGCGATGAACGCCGACTCGCACGTCGACCTGACCAGCCTGAAGGTCGACGGCGGGATGGTGGGCAACGAGCTGCTGATGCAGTTCCAGGCCGACCTGCTCGGCGTGCCGGTCGTGCGCCCGGTCGTCCCGGAGACGACGGCGCTGGGTGCGGCGTACGCGGCCGGGCTGGCCGTCGGGTTCTGGTCCTCGACCGACGAGATCCGCGCGAACTGGGCCGCGGACCGGCGGTGGGAGCCGGCGATGGACGACGCCCGGCGTGAATCGCTCTACGCGGACTGGAAGAAGGCCGTGACGAAGACGTTCGACTGGGCTTGATTCAACCGCGGCCGGACCGGAAGATCCGCGCGCGGTCGGGCGTTGGTGAATCAGTGTGAACCCCCTCGCGTCCCTGCCCCTGTCCGTTCTCGATCTCGCGCCGGTCGGCGACGGCACCACGTCGACCGAGGCCGTGCAGGGCTCACTCGCGCTGGCCCGTCGCGCCGACGAGCTGGGCTTCACCCGGTTCTGGCTGGCCGAGCACCACAGCATGCCGGGCATCGCCAGTTCGGCGCCGGCGGTGCTGATCGGCGCGGTGGCCGCGGCCACCACGGACATCCGGGTCGGCTCGGGTGGCGTGATGCTGGCGAACCACGCCCCGCTCGTCGTGGCCGAACAGTTCGGCACGCTGGCCGCGCTGCATCCCGGACGCATCGACCTCGGGCTCGGCCGAGCGCCGGGTACCGACCAGCTGACCGCGGCCGCGCTGCGTAGATCGGCCAAGCCGCTCGGGCCGGACGACTTCCCCGAGCAGCTCGGCGAGCTGGCCGCGTTCCTGACCGGCGAGTTCCCCGACGGGCATCCGTACCAGGCGATCCACTCGGTACCGCGCGCCGGGCAGACGCCGCCGATCTGGCTGCTCGGCTCGAGCCTGTACAGCGCGGAGCTGGCCGGCCTGCTCGGGCTGCCGTTCGCGTTCGCGCACCACTTCAGCGCGGCGAACACGCTGCCGGCGCTGGAGACCTACCGCACGAGCTTTCGACCGGGCCGCGCGCTGGAGGAGCCTTACGCCCTGCTGACGGTGTCCGCGGTGTGCGCGCCGACCGACGCCGAGGCCGAGCGGATCGCGCTGCCCGCCGCGCTGTCGTTCCTGCGGCTGCGGCAGGGCCGGCCGGGCACCCTGCCGACGCCGGCCCAGGCGGCCGCATACCCGTGGGCCCCGCACGAGCAGGCGTTCGTCGCCGACCGGCGGGCCGGTCAGCTGCTCGGTTCACCGGACACCGTGCGGGACCAGGCGGCCGCGCTGATCAAGGCGACCGAGCCGGACGAGCTGATGATCACCACGCTCGTCCACTCGCCGCGGGACCGGATCCGGTCGACCGAGCTTGTGCGGGGACTGTTCGACGAGCTGCCGCGCGGCCTGCAGCAGACCTGAGGGCGGGCCGACGCCGGCCGTCCCGTTAGGCCAGGATGGGCAGATGCACCGCCGGGCCCGTCTGCTGCCGATCGCCCTCGTCGTGGGTGCGTTGACGGCATGTTCCACCGGATCGGCCGCCGGCCCGAACTCGTCCGGAGCTCCGCCGTCGACTCCGGGCCCGACACCGCGCACCACGCATACGACATCGGCCGGCTCCACGGCGGCGAAGCCGACGCACACGCCGACGCACACGCCGTCGCCGTCGGGCCCGGCCGAGATCCAGCTCGCGACGATGAGCCTGGCCCAGCGCGTCGGCCAGCTGTTCATGGTCGACTGCCCCAGCACCTCGGTCGGGCCGGCGACGGTCACGGCGATCACGAAGTACCACGTCGGCTCGGTGATCCTGGACGGGAACAGCCAGCTCGGCATCGAGGGCACCGCGGCGGTCGTCTCCGACCTGCAGAAGCTCGTCACCAACGGGCCGCAGCTGTTCGTGTCGACCGACCAGGAGGGCGGGGAGGTGCAGCGGCTGCGCGGCAGCGGCTTCTCCGCGATACCGTCCGCCGTGCAGCAGGGCACCGAGAACCCCGGCTCGTTGAAGACGAACACCACGGTGTGGGCCGGGCAGCTGCGGGCCGCGGGAGTCAACGTCGACCTGGCGCCGGTGCTGGACACCGTGCCCGCGAACTCCGGCCCCAACCCACCGATCGGCGACCTGGACCGCGAGTACGGCGACACTCCCGCGACCGTCACCACGCACGGCCTGGCCGTCGTCGCCGGGCTGGCCGCCGCGGGTGTCGCTGCCACCGTGAAGCACTTCCCCGGGCTGGGCCGGGTTGCGCAGAACACCGACACGACCTCCGGCGTCACCGACTACGTGACCACGCGGCACGATGCCTACCTCGCCCCGTTCGCGGCGGCGATCAAGGCCGGCGTCCCGTTCGTGATGGTGTCCACGGCGGTCTACTCCAAGATCGACCCGAACAGCCCGGCGGCGTTCTCCCGGACGATCGTCACGGGCATGCTGCGCGATGACCTTGGCTTCCGGGGCGTCGTGATCACCGACGACCTCGGCAACGCCACGCAGGTCAGCGCTTACCCGGTCGGTTCGCGGGCGGTCGACTTCATCTCGGCCGGCGGGGACATGGTCCTGACCGTCGACGCCAACCAGGCCGCGACAATGACCCAGTCCGTGCTCGCCGAGGCCACCGGCAGCCCGTCGTTCCGAGCGCTGGTCGACGCCGCCGCGCTGCGCGTGCTGCAGGCCAAGCAATCGCAGCACCTGCTGCCGTAGCCGCGGGCTGTGGTCGCTCAGGC
>JBDTGE010000180.1:0-8081 GCA_039937575.1 Jatrophihabitantaceae bacterium | reverse complement strand
GAGATGCGAGGCCGGATGCAGGGCGTCTTCATCGCGGTCGTCGCCGGCCTGTCCAGCGGGTGGATCGGGCGCATCCACCGGCAGGGCCGGGCCCTGGTGTTCGCGATCGCCGCGTGGGGCATCGCCGTCGCGCTGTCCGGGCTGGCCCACCAGCTCTGGCTCGTCGTCCTGCTGCTCGCGGTGGCCGGGGCGGCCGACCTGATCAGCGCCGTCTACCGGCAGACCATCCTGCAGACCTACGCGCCGGACGAGATGCGCGGCCGCATGCAGGGCGTGTTCACCGCGGTGGTCGCGGGCGGTCCGCGGCTCGGTGACGTCCGGGCCGGCGCCACGGCGGCGGTCACCACGCCCGAGTTCTCGTGGGTGGCCGGTGGCCTGGCCTGCCTGGTGGTGGTAGTAGTCGTCGGCTACCTCGTGCGGCCGTTCTGGCGTTACGACGCGAGTCACCTGGACGCGGTCCTCGAGCAACCTGGCTAGGTTCAGGGCATGGCGATGACCGGACAGCAGTTCACCATCTCGGCCGGCCGGCACGAGGCCACGATCGTCGAGGTCGGAGCCGGGCTGCGTCGCTACGCGCACGGCGGGGTCGACGTCACCTGCGGCTACGGCAAGCACGTGCTGCCACCCAAGGGCTGCGGCGCCGTGCTGGTGCCCTGGCCCAACCGGCTGCGCGGCGGGCGGTACACGTTCGACTCGGCGCCCCAGCAACTCTCGCTCAGCGAGCCGGCCGCGGGCAACGCGATCCACGGGCTCGGCCGCTGGGTGCGGTGGACGCCGGTGCGGCACGCCGCGTCCGAGGTCAGCCTTGCCCTGGACGTCGTCCCGCAGACCGGCTACCCGTTCGAGCTGCGGGTCGAGGTCACCTACGCCCTTGACGACGACGGCCTGAGCGTGACGACGTCCGCGCACAACACCGGGGCGGGCCGGGCACCGTTCGGCGCGGGGTTCCATCCCTACCTGTCCGTCGGCGGTGCGGCGCTGCAGGACACGGTCGTGACGGTGCCGGCCGCGACCCGGCTGATCGTCGACGACCGGCAGATCCCGATCGGGTCCGAGCCGGTGCACGGCACGCCGTACGACCTGCGCGAGGCACGCCCGCTCGGCGCGCTGCGGATGGACGACTGCTTCACCGATCTGGCGTCCGCCGACGGCCGGGGCCGGGCCGAGGTGCGCTCGCCGGCCGGTGGGGCCGCCCTGTGGTTCGACGAGACGTTCGGCTACCTGCAGGCGTACACGCTCGAGCAGTTCCCCGGGACGGTCGCACCGGCGATCGCGCTCGAGCCGATGACCTGCGCGCCCGACGCGTTCAACTCCGGTGCCGGCCTGAACGTGCTCGAGGCGGGGGCCACGTGGACCGGCTCGTGGGGCATCGCGCCGCTCTGACCGCCGCTGATCACCCGCTACCGACTGGTGATCAGCGGACGGACTGGTAGCGGGCCAGGGCTTCGGCCCGCTCGATCGCGTGGTCGACGATCGGCGCGGGGTACCCACCGGTGCGGCCCTCGAGTTGGCCCGGCTCGTGGACCGCCCCGCCCTGGACCCCGCGCAGCTCCGGGACCCAACGTCGTACGTAGTCCCCGTCCGGGTCGAAGCGGCGCCCCTGTGCGGTGGGGTTGAACACCCGGAAGAACGGCGCGGCGTCGGTCCCCGTCCCGGCCGTCCACTGCCAGCCGTGCTGGTTGCTCGCGATGTCGGCGTCGACTAGGTGATGCATGAAGTGCCGCGCGCCATGGGTCCACTCGATGTGCAGGTCCTTGACCAGGAAGGAGGCGACGATCATCCGCACCCGGTTGTGCATCCAGCCGGTCGCGAGTAGTTGCCGCATGCCGGCGTCGACGATCGGGTAGCCGGTACGACCACTGCACCAGGCGTCGAAAGCGGCCGAATCGCCTGCGGCATAAGGCATTTGCGCCAATTTCGGCTGGAAGTACTCGCGCGCGCTGGCGGGCCAGGCGTGCAGGACCGCCGCGTAGAACTCCCGCCAGGCCAGCTCCTTGCGGTACACGTCATCGCTCGGTCCGAGGTCGGCGAGCAGTGTGCGCGGGTGCACGTTGCCCCACTTGAGATAGACCGACATGCGCGACGTCCGGTCCAGGTCGGGCCGGTCCCGCAGCTCGGGATACCCGGCCAGATCCCTTGCGCGGTAGGCCTTCCAGGTCGCGAGCGCCGTGGCCTCCCCCGCTTCGGGCAGTTCGAGCCCGGGCGGCAGCGTCGGCTCGTCCGGGACGCCCACTCCGTCCAAGCCGTCGGACCACTGAATCGACTCCGGTCCGCCGGCCGGCCGGCGCCAGCCGTGTGCGAGCCAGGACCGGTAGAACGGCGTGAACACCTTGTACGGCGTGCCGTCGTCCTTCTGCACCCGTCCCGGGGCGATCGCGTACGGCGACCCGGTAGCCACGAGCGGGACGGCACCGAGCGCGGCGGCCACCGCGGCGTCGCGCCGTGCGCCGTAGGGGCCGAAGTCGGCAGTGATGTGCAAGCTCGCGGCGCCGCACTCGCGCACCACGCCCGGCAGCACGCTGACTGGGTCGCCGCGCCGGATCACCAACCGCCCGCCGAGCGCACGCAGATCTGCGTCCAACGCGTGCAGCGTGCGGGCGAGGTAGGCGATCCGTGGCGCACCTGATGGCGCCAGCAGCGCCGGATCGAGGACGAACAGGGCAAGGACCGGGCCGTCCTGACTCGCCGCCTGGAGCGCCGGGTGATCGTGCAGGCGCAGGTCGCGCCGGAACCACAGCACGGTTGTCATCGGTCCATCCTGCCCGGCCCGGCTCCGGCGCGCTTCAGCCCTCCCAATAGGGTTCCCCGGCAGCTCAGTACCCGCGGTGGCCCATTGACGGATCCCGCTCGGCTACGGCGAGGCGTGTGGCTTCCCTGCGGGTCGACACGCCGGCGCATGACCGGCAGCGGCGCCACACACTCGTTCAGCCCCTTGTGTTTCGGCCGAGGTCGGTAGAACCGCGAATGTGTATGACGCGCGTAGTACAACTTCGCGGGCACCCATGGTCTCGGTAGGCGGACGCGCCGGTGCGCCGGGAGTGTGGGACTGTTTTTGGCATGTCGTTCAACGGGATCCCGGCCACGCTGGCTGCGATCAAGAACATTGCCGAGGAGGCCTGAGCATGCAGCTCACCAAGTTCACCCACGCCTGTGTCCGGCTCGACGACGGCGATCGCTCACTGGTCATCGACCCCGGCGTGTTCAGCGAGCTCGAGCAGGCCCTGGACGGTGCCGGCGGCGTGCTGATCACGCACGAGCACCCCGATCACATCGAGCCCGACAAGCTGCGGGCGGCGGCGAAGGCCGACCCACGCCTGCGGGTCTGGGCCCCGCAGGGCGTCGCCGAGTCGCTGGCCGATCTGGGCGAGCAGGTGGTCGCGGTCGCGCCCGGAACGAGCTTTGACGCCAACGGCTTCGCGATCCGGACGTTCGGCGGGCAGCACGCGGTGATCCACCCGTCCATCGCGGTTGTCGCCAACGTCGCCTACCTGATCGACGAGGACGTCTACCACCCCGGAGACTCGTTCACCGTGCCCGACGCCGCGGTGCGCACGCTGCTCGTCCCGACGCACGCGCCGTGGTCCAAGACATCCGAGGTCATCGACTTCACCGTCGCCGTCCGCGCGCCGCGGGCGTTCCAGATCCACGACTCGCTGATCACCCCGATCGCCACCGGCATGATCGAGGGTCATCTGCAGCGGATCTCCGCGCCGTTCGGTGTCGAGTTCGAACACCTGCAGGCCACGCAGAGCGTCGGGCTGTAGGTGGGACGATTCGCATCATGACCCCGCTGACTCCCGACGAACTGCTGACGACGACTCGTACGGTCCGCAAGCGCCTGGATCTGGAGCGGCCGGTGCCGCTCGAGCTGATCCGCGAATGCCTCGAGGTGGCGCTTCAGGCGCCGTCGGGCTCCAACCGGCAGGGCTGGCAGTGGGTGGTGGTCACCGACGCCGACCGTCGCCGGGCGGTCGGCGAGGTCTACCGGCGGGCGGTGCGCGAGTACGTCGCGTCGGCCGGCTCCGCGGCCAACCTGTTCGCCGACGATCCCGAGCGCGCGCCGGTTCAGCAGCGCGTGGGCGACAGTGTGGCCTGGCTGGGCGAGCACCTCGGTGAGGTGCCCGTGCTGCTCATCCCGTGCATCAAGGCCGGACGGGTACTGCCGGCGGGCAACCAGGCCGGGCTGTGGGGTTCGCTGCTGCCCGGTGTGTGGAGCTTCATGCTCGCCGCGCGGGCGCGGGGTCTGGGTACGGCCTGGACCACGCTGCACCTGGAGTACGAGGCCGAGGTGGCCGAGCTGCTCGAGCTGCCGCCCGGCGTGCACCAGGGCGCGCTCGTCCCGACCGCGTTCTACACCGGCGAATCGTTTCGTCCGGCAGCGCGCATCGAACTGGACTCCGTGCTGCACGTCGACCGCTGGTAGCGCTCGGGCCGGGCGGGCAGATATCGACTGATCATCGGCTCTGTCCTTTCGGCCACCACGCGTCTATGTTCGAGCTCGCGGCGTGGTTTCTCGCCGAGGTACCCCGGGGAGCGTTGATGTCCATACGACTGCGCAGGTCCGTCCGGAACACTGTGACTGCGGTTGGCGCGGTCTGTGTCCTGATGCTCGGCGGGGTGTCCGTCGCGCAGGCGCGTCCGGGCCACGGGCACGGTGGACCACCGCCGGGCAACGGCGGGCAGCCGCTGCCGGGGTACACCGTCTCGAACCCGCCGCTGGCGCCGCTGACCGCCGGCGGCGCGCCGACCACGGTGATCCAGGGCGTCTACCGGCACGCCGCCTTCGACCTGGAGGTGCCGCAGCACTGGAACGGCCAGCTCGTCATGTGGGCCCACGGCTACCGCGGCCAGGGCACGGTGCTCACCGTCGACCCGCCGGCGTACGGCCTGCGCCAGACCTTCGTGGACGAGGGCTACGCCTGGGCGGCGTCGAGCTACACCGACAACGGCTACGACGTGCGGTCCGGGGTGCTGTCCGAACACGATCTGGCGCTGTACGCCGCGCGCGTGTTGAAGCGGAACCCGACGCGGACGTACATCGTCGGCGTGTCCATGGGCGGGCAGGTCATCGGTCGATCCCTGGAGCAGTACCCGCGGTTCTACGCCGGCGCGATGCCGATGTGCGGCGTGCTCGGCGACGACCGGCTCTTCGACTTCTTCCTCGACTACAACCTGGTGGCCCAGGACCTGTCCGGCGTGCGGGCCTACCCGGCTCCGGCGGACTACCTCACGGCCGACGTCCCGGCGATCGAGACGGCACTGGGCATCGCGAACCTGGCGCCCGGGCAGAGCCCGACGAGTGCACTGGGACGCCAGCTTCAGGCGATCACGGTGCAGCAGTCCGGCGGGCCGCGGCCGGGTGCGGACGCATCGTTCTCGATCTGGAAGGACTTCCTGTTCAGCCTGGCCACGCCGGACAACGGCGGCACCCTGGCGCAGAACCCGGGCCGGCTCGCGCAGAACCTGTTCACCCGCTACACCCCGAACACTCCGGTCGACGTCAACCGAACCGTTCAGCGGGTCATCCCGACCGACCTGCGCGATCGCCTGAGCCTGGCGCTCAGCCAGGTGCCGCGCATCGTCGGGGATCCGGACGTGCCGGTGCTGACCCTGCACGGTCTGGGCGACATGTTCGTCCCGTTCTCGATGGAGGAGATCTACGCCCGCGAGGTGGCCCAGCACCACGAGTCGAACCTGCTCGTGCAGCGCGCGGTGCGCGAGGCCGGCCACTGCGAGTACACGCCGATCGAGGTGGGCAGCGCGTGGTCGGCCCTGCAGACCTGGGTCCAGGCCCGCGGCCCGGCGGCCCGGGCCGCTGCGCGCCCGGCCGGCGACGACGTCACCGATCCGCGCGTGGTCGCCTCGCCTACGTTCGGCTGCCGCTTCACCGATCAGAGCGCCTACCAGGACCCGACCGACTTCCCGACCCGCGCGCTGTTCGCCCCCTGCCTCAAGTCGTCGACCTGACCGGGAGCCGGAGTGCGACAAGGGGCCACAGCAGCCCGAACGCGGCTGACGCGAACATCGTGAAGCCCTCGAGTGCTTTGTTCTAGTCGAAGCCGTTGACGATGTTCAGCCCGCCGGCTTGAGAACGACGCCGTTCGCGGCGGCGAGTCACCCTTGCTCTGCGGTACCTACTCGCCCCCGACGTTGCATTCAGGCTGCATCGCGCGCAGGCGGCACCGGACCGAACGACCTGCCCGAACGGGCAAGTCACCTGGCCCGACCGGCGAGCGTCCGGGTCCGGTCCTACAGTCGATGCGGTACGGGAAAGGTCGGATGACTTCGTCGCCCAGCTCAGCGCTCGGTGTTACCTTCGGACGAACGCGCGCCCGCCCACACCGGCTGCGGTCCAGGGGGTGCCTGCTTTGACGGTGCAACTCGGCGAACGGCACGACATGACGACACACCCGGTGGCGCCGGCGAGGCGCCTGCCGTCGGGACTGATGAAGTTCCAGGCGCCGGAGATGGTGTTCGGGCTGGGCTCGCTGGCCGAGGCCGGATACGCCGTGACCCGGCTCGGCGCGCGCCGCCCGTTCGTGGTCACCGATCCGGGGATCCTCGAGGCCGGCTGGGTCGCCGAGCTGCTGATCTACCTGCGGGACGAGGGCTACGAGCCGGTCGTCTGGCACGACGTCACGCCCAACCCCAAGGACCACGAGATCGCGCAGGGCTACGAGCACTACGTCGAGTCCGGCTGCGACGTCATCGTGGCGGTCGGCGGCGGCTCGTGCATCGACGCGGCCAAGGGCGTCGCGATCCTGGGCGGCAACGGCGGCGGGATCCTCGACTACGCCGGCGTCGACCAGGTCGCCCATCCGATCCCGCCCACCCTGATGATCCCGACGACGGCGGGTACGGGCGCGGACGTCTCGCAGTTCTGCATCGTCACCGACACGGTCAACATGGTGAAGGTGACGATCATGGGCCGGGCCCTGGTCCCGGACCTGTCGCTCACCGATCCGCGCTTGCTGGTCACCATGCCGACCGACCTGGCCGCCGCGACCGGCCTGGACGCGTTGACCCACGCGATCGAGTCCTACGTCTCGCTGGCCCACAACCCGCTGGCCGACGGGCACGCGCTGAGCGCAGCGCGGCTGGTCTCGTCGTGGTTGCGCACGGCGGTCCGCTCGCCCGGCGACGAGGCGGCCCAGCTGCACATGGCCCAGGCCAGCCTGGAAGCCGGGCTGGCCTTCTCCAACGCGATCCTCGGGGCGACTCACGCGATGAGCCATCAGGTCGGCGGCCTGCTCGATGCCCCGCACGGCGTGGTGAACGGCGTGCTGCTGCCGCACATCATCCGCTTCAACGCCCAGACCGCGCCCGAGCGGTTCGGCGCGCTGGCGGCGGCGATGGGACTCGACGTCGACGCGATGCCCGGTGTCGACGCGGCCCAGCTGCTCGCCGACCACGTGCGCTTGCTTGCGGACGACGTCGGCGTACCGCGCCGGCTGTCTGACCTCGGGGTGAGCGAAGCGGACATCGACCGGCTGTCCGAGTCGACGCTCGATGACGCCTGCCTGTCGACGAACCCGCGCCCGGCCGACAAGGCCGACATCGCGACGCTGTTCAGGACGGCGCTCTGACATGGCCGACGGTTCCCGGGTCACGTCCGTGCTGCGGGGCCATGCCGCCGACGCCGTCGACGCCCCCGACCTGGCCACGCTGACCGGCGTTCGGTCCGGCAAGCGCTCGTACTATCGCGAACTGCAGCGTTCGAACGAGCGGATGCAGACGACGGTGCGGACGATGGACTCGATCTCCCGTGCTCTGGTGCGCACGGTCGAGGGGCCGCGCACGCTGGTCGAGGAGGTCCTGCGGACCGCGGCGGTGCACGTGCAGGCCGACTGGATGTTGCTGGCTCTGGCCGACGGCTCGCTCGCCGATTCACGCCCGCGGTTCCTCGCCATCGACGGTGCGGGTGAGTTCCACGACACGGTGGGCGAGCTGCCGCTGGACATCGGCAACGAGCTGCGTGCGATCCGGGCCGGTGGCGCCGGCGTCCCGGCGGCCGAGACCGGCGAGTGGGTGCGCGTGTGCATGACGCTCGACGGCCTGCCGGTCGGGGCGCTGGTCGGCCG
>JBDTGE010000179.1:0-4694 GCA_039937575.1 Jatrophihabitantaceae bacterium | reverse complement strand
CTGCGCCATCGTCGGCCCGACCGGCTGCGGCAAGTCGACCACCCTCGCTCAGGTCTCGGGCTTGGAACGGCCGAGCGCGGGGTCGGTCAAGGTCGGCGGCCGCGAGGTGAACGGCATCACGAACGGCGTCGGCTTCATGTTCCAATCCGATGCCCTGTTCCCGTGGAAGAGCGTGCTCGCGAACGTCATGATCGGGCCCACGCTGAACGGGGTGGCCAAGAAGGACGCCGTCCGGCTGTCCCGGGACTGGCTCCGCCGCGTGGGTCTGGCCGGCTTCGAGGATCGTTACCCGCACCAGCTCTCCGGCGGCATGCGCAAGCGCGTCGCGATGGCGGCCGCGCTCATCAACGAGCCCAAGATCCTGCTCATGGACGAGCCGTTCGGCGCCCTCGACGTCCAGACGAAGGCCATCATGCAGACCGAGCTGCTCGGCCTCTGGGAGCAGCTGCGCCCGTCGGTCCTGTTCATCACGCATGACCTGGACGAGGCGGTGGCCCTGGCCGACCGGGTGCTGATCATGACCAGTGGTCCCGGTTCGATCAAGCACAGCTTCGACATCGACCTGCCCCGGCCACGTGGCCAGGTTCAGCAGATCCGGCACGAACCCCGATTCCTCGAACTGCAAGGGCGGATCTGGTCGGCGCTGAAGGACGAGGTCGACCGCGCCTACGCGCAGACGGTGAGTGCGGCATGAGCGTGACGTTTGCGACGCCGACGTCCGCGACGGGGCCGGGCGAGACCGAGAGCAGCATCCAGGCCGCCGGCCGCCGCGCCCGGCGGCGCCGCCGGCAACTGGTCTGGCTGGGACGCGTCGTCCTTCCGGTCATCATCATCGGCGGGTGGCAGCTGTTCACGACGGTCGGCATCGTCGACAAGTTCTTCTACGGCCAGCCGTCGGGCGTCTGGCACAGCCTCGTGAGCTTGTTCCGGCACGGCACCGCGTTCGGTTCGATCTGGCTGAACTTGTGGGTGACGATCAAGGAGGCCCTCTACGGCTTCCTCCTCGGTACCGGCGCCGGGGTCGTGGTCGGACTGCTACTCGGCCAGAGTCGCTTCCTCGCCGATGTGACGGGCCCCTACATCAAGATCCTCAACTCGATCCCCCGCATCATCCTGGGGGCGATCTTCGTCGTCGCGTTCGGCCTGGGGACCTTCCCGAAGGTGCTGCTGGCGGCCGTCCTGGTCTTCTTCATCGTCTTCTTCAACGCCTTCCAGGGTGTTCGTGAGGTCGATCAGAACCTGGTGGCGAACGTGAAGATTCTCGGCGCCTCACCGCTGCAGGTCGCGCGGCACGTCACGATTCCTTCGGCGTTGACGTGGATCATCGCCAGCCTGCACACGGCGTTCGGGTTCGCGATCATCGGTGCGCTGGTGGCCGAGGTGCTCGGGGCGCAACACGGAATCGGCCTGATCATCAGCCAGGCGGAGGGCACGTTCGACATGGACACCGTCTTCGCCTGCATGACGATCATGTCGGTCGTCACCCTGGTCGCCGAGTACCTCATCACCCTGCTCGAGAAGCGCGTGCTGTCGTGGCGGCCACCGAGCCGCTCGGACGTCCAGGCGATCTGAGCCCCGCTGTCCCCACGGTCGGTGACGGCCGTGGCCATCAGGTATCACCCAACGAAAGGAACAATCAGATGTTCAGACGCGCGATCGGCGTGGCCGCGGTGGGAGCCCTCGTTCTGGGCGTCGCGGCGTGCTCCAGCAGCGGCTCGAGTTCGACGAAGTCCGGTTCGATCCCGACCGTCACGCTGATGGTCGGCGGCATCGACAAGCAGATCTACCTGCCCTACCAGCTGGCCCAGGATCTCGGTTTCTACAAGAAGTACGGCGTGAAGGTCGAGCTGTCCACCGAGAGCCAGGGTGGGGTCGGCGCCGAGGTTGCGATGGCGTCCGGGCAGGTGGACATGGCCGGAGCGTGGTACATCCACACCATCGACTTCCAGGCCAAGGGCAAGGACGTCATAGACATCGTGCAGCTCTCCGGCGCGCCGGGCGAGCGCGAGATGTGCGGCACGAAGTCGGGCGTCCAGTCGGCGGCGGACTTCAAGGGCAAGACCCTCGGTGTCACCGATCTGGGCTCTGGTACCGACGAGCTGACCCAGTTCCTGGCCGCACAGCAGGGCATCTCACGCAGCCAGTACCACACGCTCGCCGTCGGGGCGGGCGCGACCGCGATCGCCGCCATCGAGCGGAACTCGGCCCAGTGCGTCATGACCACGCAGCCCACCGTCGGCGCGATGGAGGCTAAGCATCTGGCCAACGCGAAGATCGACCTCGCCACCACGAGCGGTGCTACGGCCGCCCTGGGTGGCGCATGGCCGGCGGCCGGGGTCCTGGCCAACTCGAACTGGGTGAAGTCCCACCAGGGCGCGGTGCAGAGCGTCGTTAACGCCTTGGTCGCGACGATGCACTGGATCGACACCCATACGGCGAGTGACATCGCCAACGCGATGCCGCCGCAGTTCGTCTCGAACAGCACGATCACGAAGGCGCAGTACGTCGCCGGGCTGACGACGGACAAGGGGCAGTTCCTGCCGGACGGGATCATGCCGGCCGGTGGCCCGAAGACGGTCTACGCCATGGAGAAGACCCTCGGCGTGGACGTCGGCAAGGTGAGCCTGGCCAACACGTTCACCAACACCTACGCGGTGAAGGCCGACCAGCTCGAAGGCATCACCTCAACCACCACGGCCGCGGGCGCCGCCGGCTGAGGCCACGCACGCGGTTTGGACATGCGGCCGCGGGACCGACTGGTCCCGCGGCCGCATGTTGTTTGCGGGGGGTCAGCTCTGGTGGTCGACCGAGATGTTGCCGTCGGCGAGGTGCACCGTGATCATGACGGGCGCGCCGGTGGCCCCGGCCGGTGGCACGACCGTGTGCTGGATGTCGAACCCGTGGACGCGGTGGATCCCGTCCTGATAGAGGCCAGTGACGTTGCTGCCGTCGACGTCGATCTCGCCGATACGGACGTTGGCCACGACCGTGGCGTTCAGGGTCGAGGGCAGCAGGATCCTCACCTGGCCCGCGCCCATCGCGATGTCGATGTTCCGCGGCACCGACGCCGGCGCGCTGCTGGTCAGGTCCAGGGTGCCCCGACCGAACGCGAGCGCGTAGTGGGACTTGAGCTGCCCGGCCGCGGTCGGCGTCCAGCCCGACTGGCCGATGCCGTCGTGCAGGGAAGCGTGGGTGTTGCCGAACGCGATCGTGCCGACGACTGCGGGGACCAGCAGCGGGAGCATTGACCACGGCGTGCGGCGCAGCACCAGGCCGATCAGCAGCCCGACCCCGACGATGCCGCCGGTCAGCCAGAAGTACAGCGGAAGCCGGATGCCGGTGACCGCGTCGGCGATTCCGAGGACGGTCAGCGTCGCGACGAGCGTGACGAGGACGCCGATGCGTACCGGGAACGCGCGACGGCGCCGCTCGCGGCTGGCCTGCTTGGCCTCGACGATCCAGGCCCGCGTCGAACTGACCCACTCCGGAGCGTTCGGGTCGGCGAGCGCATCCTTCTCCAGGCTGACCGTGGGCGCCGACGGCTCGGGCCGTGCGCGTGACACGCGTCCGCGGTGACCGAAGACGACGACCAGCAGGATGACCACGATCATGACGGGGAAGAACGGTCCCGGAGCCCACCAGCTGAACGCCAGCACCCACAGCGCGATGCTGCCGGCCGCCGCGACTAGCCAGATCGGCACCCGCCGGCGCCGGAGCTCGGCGATGATCCGGTCGACCGGGGCGTTGACCGCGCCCTGCTCGGGGATGGCGGCCCAGGCGATGACGTAGGCCAACACGCCGGCGCCGCCGAAGAAGGCCGACACCGCGAACAGCACGCGGAACAGCACCGGGTCCAGGCCGAAGTACTGGCCCAGCCCGCCCGCGACGCCCGCGCCGACCCGGTCGGTGCGGCTGCGGCGCAAAAGGCGGCGGGTGGATGGGGGCGGGGCCTGCGGGGGGATCCAGCCGGTGTCGGTCGTCGTCATGGAAGCAAGGTTGCCCGCCGAGGGCCGGCCCGCGCATCGGGTGAGCCCCTGACCCGCACCCTGATTCGCGGGCTCAGGGCCTCACCTGATGCCGGTCAGCGCGACCAGCGGGGATCATTGACTCCGTGACCACCACCCTGCCCGCCACGACCCGGCTCTATCGCGCGCCGGATGAGGGCATCGTGGCGGGGGTCGCCGCCGGCATCGCCGCGCACCTGCGAGTCCGGGTGCGCGTGATCCGCTTCGCCTTCGTGGTGCTCTCCTTCGCCGGCGGCCTCGGGCTGGCCCTCTACGGCACGTACTGGATCGTGCTGCAGACCGAGCCCGGCGCGTCGCGGAGATCCCGACTGCCGAGGTGGCTCGAGTACGTGGTCGCGGCCGGCGCCGCGGCGGTGGTCATCGGTTCGGTCGCGTACAACAGCCCGCTCGGTGAGTTGTTCGCGCCGACCCTGCTCGCCTGCCTGGGCGGGGCGCTCATCTGGCGGCAGGCGACGGACACCGAGCGCGATCGCCTGCGCCGGCTGTCGCGCACCTCGCTCGCCGCAGCCAGCTCGGACCGCAACGGTCGGCTGCGCCTGGCCGCGGGCGCGATGTTCGTGATCAGCGGCGCCGCGCTGGTCCTGCGCCGCGCCGACTTCAGCGCGCTGCGCGACGGGTTTCTCGCCATGCTGGTGACGATCATCGGGCTCGTCCTGATCACCGGCCCGT
>JBDTGE010000178.1:0-10164 GCA_039937575.1 Jatrophihabitantaceae bacterium | reverse complement strand
GTACACCGTGGACGGCTCGACTCCCGAGCCGGCTCGAGCTCTATGACCCGTGGCGCGAGCTGCGCGAGAACTGGCCGGAGATCGAAGTGGTGAGTGAGCCGATGTCCGGCGGACTGCTCGGCGAGCTGCGCTACCCGGTCATCGCGCTGCGTTCGGGTACCAGCGCGGCGCAACGCCGTTGCACCCTTGCGCACGAGTTGGTCCATCTCGAGCGGGGTGTCATCGACTGCGGCCCATGGTCGGCACGTGAAGAGCTGCGGGTCCACGCCGAGGCCGCCCGGCGCCTCGTCGGCCTCACCGCCCTCGCTCGGGCGATGAGCGAACTCGGCGGCGATCACGACGTCGGCGCGCTTGCCGGCCTGGTCGATGTCGATCAGCAGACGATGCGGCTGCGACTGCGGCTGCTGACCCCGCGCGAGCGGTCCCGGCTGCGGGCGGCGATGGGCCCAGCCTCCGGCTGGGTGGCCTGACTCGGCGGTTATCCACAGCGCCGACATGTCGCTTGACAGCCCTTTGGTCACCTGCCAGAGTCCCAAATGTCTGATGTCCGATACGAAGGGAGACACGCATGAACACGCAGTCACTGATCGAACGGGTGCGCATCGGCGCGGCGGAGGTGCAGGTGGCGGTGTCCGGCACCGGCCTGCTGCCCACGGCGGACGGCTCCGCCTGCTGTTGCTGCTGCTGCTCCAGCTCCGGCACCAAGGCCAAGTAGGGGTCGGACCGAGCATGCTGCTACCGGGTGTCCGCCTGGTCGAACGGCCCGGCGTCCTGCACTTCTTCGATGGACGTCGGGTCGTCTCGGTCCGCGGTGACGAGGGGGGCCGGCGGGCCGTACGCCAGGCGGTCGACGGTGCGTCGGACGGGGCCGAAACCGATCAAGCGGTGACGGACGCGCACGAGCTCCTGGAACGGCTCAAGCTGGGCCCGGCCGGCGGCCAACCGGCCGGGCCGGTGTCGGTCGGCGCGGCCTTCGCCAGTGCGTCGGTCGCGGGCTGGGTCACGCCGAGCGAGGCGGACGCGCGGCTGCGCGACGCCGACGTCCACGTCTGGGACTGCACCAGCGACACCAGCGGGCTGCTCGACGCGCTGTCCGCCTCGGGAGTGCACTGCACCGAGCTTCGCGACCTGCGCCGGATCGCCGAGCTCGATCCGGCGCGGAGCGTCGTGGTGGTCGTGGCCAGCGATCAGCACCCCACCCAGCGGCTGCGGGAGGTCAACGCCGCCTGCATCGCCCGCGGCATCGTATGGCTGCCCGTCGGCGCCTACGACGGCGCCGTCATCCGCGTCGGGCCGCTCATGATCCCGGGCCAGACCGCGTGCGCCGACTGCCTGCTGCGGCGGCTGGCCGCGAACGTCGAGTACTCCGCCGAGTACCGCGACATCGCCGACGCCCCGGCCGCGCCGACCCCACCGGCGTTGCGCGCCTGGTCGTACTCGGTCGCCGCCCTGATCCTGCTCCGCTGGTTGGCCAACCACGACGTGCGCCTGCCAGGCCGGTTGTTCACCCTCGTGCCCGACGACCTCGCGATCCGGCAGGCCACCGTGTACCGCGTGCCCCGGTGCGAAACCTGTGCCGCACCGGACTTCGTGACCGCCGCGGCCCCGTGGGACATCGCCGGTGACCACTGAGCCGAGCGGGCCGTTCCCGGCCCGACAGGAAGCGCTCGTTTCGGCGGACGTCGGGGTGGTCCACCGCGTCGACGCCGGGGTAACGCAGTACGACCATCCGCGCCTGGCGCCGACCTTCGCGCAGGTCTGCGACACCGGCCCGCTGTTCGGCGTAGCCCATCCGGCCCGGGCCGGGGGGATGGCCGAGGATCCCCGGCACTCTCGCCTGGCCGCGCTCGGCGAGGCGGTCGAGCGCTACTCGGCTGCGGCCGTACCGGCCTCGCGCCTGCGCTCGGCCCGACCCGTCGACCTCGCCGGCGCGCCGCTCGTCGAACCCGACTGGACCGCGGACCCGGGTGAGCCGGGAGTGATCCGCTGGGTTCGCGGCAGCCGGCTGCGCCCCGTCGGCTCGAGCGAGCCCGCCTGGATCGCGGCGTCCCGCGTCTACCTGAGCGACGCCGACGAGCCGGGTCGCGTCGCCGTCCCTACCTCGACCGGGCTGGCCTGCCACCCCGACCCGTGGCGGGCCCTGTACTCGGCCCTGCTCGAGGTCATCGAACGGGACGCGGTGATGATCACCTGGCTCACCCGCACCGGCGGCGAGCCGCTGCGGACGAGTCTGCGCTGGCTCGGCGACCAGGGCAACGCCGTGCGCTTCGACCGCGCCGTCGAGCACTACGAGCTGTACCGGCTCGACTCGCCCACGGGGGTCCCCGTCGTCTTCGCGGTGGCGTTCGGCGCGGAGCAACAGCCCGGGGCGGCGGTGGGCGCAGCTGCCGATCTGGACCTCGGGCGCGCCTGCCGCAAGGCCCTCGTCGAGGCGCACCAAACCATGCACTGGGCATCGCACATGATGACCGCCGGGCGGACCGGCTCGGCCGACGGCGCGCTGCGCGACCTCGATGACCACGTCGCGCACTACCTCGATCACCAGTACGTCCGGGCCTTCGACTTCCTGCGCCGCGGGACCCGGGCGGCGCTGGACGTCGAGCTCGGCGTGCTGCCCCCTGCGGTCGATCCGGAGGCCGGCTGCCGCGCGCTGGTCGCTCGGGCCGAGGCGGCCGGAGTGGACTGCTTCGCCGTCGACGTCACGGCACCGGAGGTGCGCTCGGCCGGGCTGTGGGTTATCCGCGCCGTGCTGCCCGGGCTGTATCCGCTGCTCGTCGGCGACAACAAGCGGCCCGACCATCCCCGGCTGCGGGCCAGTGCCCCGGTGAACCCCGACCCCCATCCGTTCCCGTGAGATGAGCGCCGAATGAGCACCGCACCACCGCCCACCGTCTTCGCCGCGCTGCGGAGCTTTGCCTACGACCCACGCGGACCGTGGTCGCCGGCCGGCGACCAACCGGTCGACCTCGCGGAGGAGTTCCACGAAGCGTCCAAGATCTCGGCAGCGTTCCCCGGCCGGGCGCTCGGGCCGGCCGGACGGGAGCTGGCCACCTCGAACGAGGCACCGTTCGCCCTGGGTCGCAAGGCGATCGCCCACACCGGACCTTCGACCGCACTTGCCCCGCCCGGTCCGCTGGAGCTGGACCTGCGCGAGCTCACCTACCGGCGCCGCAGCCGGTTGCCGGCGAACTGCGGCACGGTGGGGATCGATGACCTCGGGCACATCCTCGGGCTGTCCGCCGGGTCGTCGCGGGATCGGCCCGGGCTGCGCGTCGTCCCCTCCGGCGGTGCCATGTACCCGCTGGACGTCATCGTCATCGCACACGCGGTCGACGAACTGGCCGCCGGGGCTCATGTCTACGACCCGATCGGGCACGCGCTGCTGGCGCGCGGCGAGGTGGATCCCGTTCGCTTCCACGCGAGCGCCAGCGCATCGGTCGCCACGCCGCAGCCCGCTCTCACGCTGGCCGTCGTCGCGACCTTCGCGCGATCGCGGGCGAAGTACGGGCTGCGGGGCTACCGGTTCGCGCTCCTGGAGGCCGGACACCTGATCCAGGCCGCGGTGACGGTCGCGACGGCGTTGGGGCTGGCGACGCTGCCGTGGGGCGGTTTCGTCGACGCCGCGGTCGACGCCGAACTCGAGCTCGACGGGTTGGAGCGCAGCTGCGTCTACCTGCTCGCGATCTCGGCGCCGGACGACGGCGAACCCGGATGACGGCGGCGGGCCGGACCGCGCCGGCAGGTCGGAATGCTCCGGCGGGTCATGGCCCGCCGGGTCATGGCCCGGGACCGGGTACCCGAATCGGGGCCCGCGCCGCCGCGGTCATCGCCTTGAGCGCGGCCTACCTACCGGGCGCCCGGCGCCGGTCGAGCGGGCCGGGCCCGCTTCCGGACGGGGCTGCGGCGATCGTGGCTTTCGCCGGCCCGATGCTGGTCGTCGGCGGCTCCGTCCTGCGCACGCGGGCCCGTTGGCAGCCGCCACCGTCCCTGCTCGGACGACTGATGCTCGGAGGCCACGTGGCCTCCGGCGCCGTGCTCGAAGAGCTGCTGTGGCGAGCGCCGCTGACCGTTCCTCGTAGCCGCGGCGCCGGCACGGTTGCGGCCGGGGTGAGCGCAGCCGGCTTCCTCGCGCTGCACGTCCGCCGGGACGGTCGGCCGAGCGTGCCGGTGCACGCGGTCACCACGGCGTCCTGGACCGTGGCCGCCGTGCTCGGGCGCCGAGTGCGCTGGTCGATCCTCAGCCACGCGCTGTACAACTTCCTGGTCCTGTCGCTGCGCCGGCCCGACGGGCCCCAGCCCGACGAGGCCCGCTGGCCGCCCCGATGACGTCCCCTGCGCCACTCGAGCTCGTCGATGTGTCCAAGACGCTCGCAGGCACGAGCGTGCTGCATGCGGTCAGCTTCGAGTGCCCGGCCGGCGAGATCACCGCCCTGCTCGGTCCGAACGGAGCGGGCAAGACCACCTCCGTCGCCCTGGCCACCGGCCTGCGATCAGCCAGCGCCGGCCAGGTCCGCGTGTTCGGGCACGCCGTCAGCGAGCGCGCCGCGCGCTACCGGCTGAGCCTGGTGCCACAGGAGATCGGCCTGCCCGCGTCCGTGACGGTGCGCCGCTGCCTGAACTTCGTGGGCGGCCAGCGTCCGCCGAGCCCACTCGCCACTTCGCGGGCGGAGATCTGTGAGCGGCTGGGTATCAGCGGGCTGCTCGAGCGCCGCGCCGGCGGGTTGAGCGGCGGGCAGCAACGCAAGGTCGCCGTGGCCCTCGGCCTGCTGCGTGCGCCGGGGTTGCTGATCATGGACGAGGCGACGACCAGCCTGGACGAGAGGACACGGGCGACGACCTGGCAGCTGGTCCGCGAGTACGCGGACCGGGGCGGGGCCGCACTGGTGACCAGCCACATCCTGGCCGACATCGATGCCCACGCCGATCGTGTGGTCGCGCTCAACGACGGACGGGTCGTTCTGGCCAGCCCGCTCGCCCTGGTTCGCGCCCGCCTCGGCGGCAGCGTGGTGGCGATCAGCCTGCCGCCGACACGCCGGGCCGAGGTGCTCGAGCAAGTGCGAATCCGGCAGCTCGATGCGCGCCCGGTCGCGCCAGCCGCGCCCGGTTCCACCGCCTCCGACGTGCCTGGGTCGGCGGGCCGGGTGCGGCTCGAATGGCGCACACCGGCGCCGGTGCCCTTCGTCGCGGTCCTGTCCCAACTGGCCCCGGACGCCGTCGATCTGGTCGTGCGACCGATACCTCTAGGCGACCTGCTGGCCGAGTTGGCTGGGCCATGAGAACCGGGGTCAGCGCCCATCTGCGCCCACTTCGCGGACCCTGCAGGCCGGCCCGAGGCAGTCCGATGATCCGGGTGTGGCTGAACCTCCGGATCCAGCTCGACGAGCTGGCTCACATCCCGGCCTTCACACTGCCCTCCCTCGGGCTGCCGCTCATCACCTACTTGATCTTCGGCCTGCCGCAGGTTCACAGCGACGCGCACGCGGCCGCGGGGGTGTTCGTCAGCTTCGCCGCGTTCGCCCTGCTCGGCATCGTCATGTTCCAGTTCGGAGTCGGCATCGCGGCCGACCGGTCCTCGGCCTGGGAGCGGTTCGTCCGGACCCTGCCGGCCTCGGCCGGAGAACGGTTCTGTGCCCGACTGATCCTCGCCCTGTTCTTCAGCGCGGCGGCGCTGGTACCGCTCGTCATATGCGCGCTCGCGACTACACCGCTGCACCTGGATCCGCTGGCCTGGCTACGGGTGCTGCTCGCACTGGTCGTGGGCGCGGTCCCCCTAGGCCTGCTCGGGATCATGCTCGGGTACCTGCTCAACGAGCGCGGAGCCCTACCGATAACCAACCTGCTGTACCTGCCGCTGTCCTACCTCGGCGGCCTGTTCAGCTCGGGCGGCAGCGAGCTGCCCGCGGCGGTGCGGCACATCTCGCCCTGGCTGCCGACCCGGCAGTGGGGCGACCTGCTCATCCAGTTCGGCCTGGGCAGCCGAATACCGGGCCACCAGCTGCTCGCGCTGGCCGGCTACGGCGCGGCGTTCGCCGCCGCGGCGCGGTACGGCTACCGGCGCGACGAGCAGCGCCAGTACCGCTGATCGCGGTCAGTGGGCCGCCCGCCCCCCGGCAGTGTTCAGGCGGCGCGGGCCGACAGCTCGACGCCCAGAGCTCCGAGCCCGGCCCGGCCACCGTCCTCGGCGGTCAGCACCCAGGGCCCGTCGTCGAGGATCGCCACGGTGTGTTCCCAGTGCGCGGCCCACGACCCGTCGGCCGTCGTCACGGTCCAGCCGTCGTCCAGCTCCTGGGTGTTCCGCGCGCCGAGGGTGATCATCGGCTCGATCGCCAGCGCCATGCCGGGTAGCAGCCGCGGCCCCTTGCCGGCCCGGCCGTGGTTCAGGATGTGCGGCGCCATGTGCATGTGCGTACCGATCCCGTGTCCGCCGTAGCCGGTGACGATGCCGTACCGGCCCGAGTCGCGCACGGAGGTCTCGACCGCGTGCGAGATGTCGGTCAGCCGGCCGCCTGAGCGCGCGCGGGCCAGCCCGGCCCACAGGGAACGCTCGCAGGCCTCGGACATCGCTCGCGCCTCGGTCGACACCTCGCCGACCAGCGCGGTGATGGCCGCGTCGCCGTGCCAGCCGTCGATGATCGCGCCGAAGTCGATCGAGATGATGTCGCCGTCGGCCAGCTTCTCGCCCGGTGACGGGATTCCGTGCACGACCCGCTCGTTCACCGACGCGCAGATGACCGCCGGGTACGGGCCGGCGCCGATGTCGTAGTGCAGGAACGACGAGGTGGCACCGGCCTCACGCAGCACCTCGCGGGCGATGCCGTCCAGGTCCGCGGTAGAGACGCCGGGCGCGGCCGCCTCGTCCATCAACCGCAGTGCGCGGGCCACGACCAGGCCGGCCTGGCGCATCAACTCGATCTGATCGACGCTCTTGAGCTGGATCCGCTCCGGAAGGCTGCGCATGACTACGCGTCGGCAAACGGGGTGAGTGCGCCGATCGCTCGCTCGGTGACGTCCTCGACGGTGCCGAGGGCGTCGATGGAGACGAGCTGTTCGCGGTCGCCGTAGAACTCGATAAGGGGGGCGGTCTGGGCGGCGTAGACCTCCAGCCGGTGGCGGACGGTCTGCGGGTAGTCATCGTCGCGGTGGTACAGCGCCCCGCCGCACTTGTCGCACACGTCCTCGACGCTCGGCGGGTCGAACTCGATGTGCCAGACGTGCCCGCACTGCTTGCAGGTGCGCCGCCCGGACAGCCGGCGCACGACCTCGTCGTGATCAACTTCCAGGTCGAGCACGACACTCAGCACCCGGTCCAGCTCGGTCAGGATCGCGTCCAGTTCTCCGGCCTGCGGCACGTTGCGCGGGAAACCGTCGAGCAGGAAGCCACTCGCGGCGTCGGCCTGCGCCAGCCGGTCGCGAACCATCGCGTTGGTCACCTCGTCGGGGACCAGGTCGCCGGCGTCCATGTACTTCTTGGCCAGCCGGCCCAGCTCGGTGTCCCCCGAGACGTTCGTCCGGAAGATGTCACCGGTCGAGATCTTCGGGATCGAGAAGTGCTCGGCGATGAACTCCGCCTGAGTGCCTTTACCTGCACCTGGCGGGCCGACGAGGACAAGTCTCATGCTGCAACCCTTTCCTCGCCCGCGCCGTACTAGCGCAGGAACCCTTCATAGTTGCGCTGCATGAGCTGGCTCTCGATCTGCTTCACCGTGTCCAGACCAACACCGACCATGATCAGCACAGCGGTCCCGCCGAACGGGAAGTTCTGCGCGTTGCTGCTGGTGATCGAGAAGAAGAAGTTGGGCAGGACGGCGATGATGCCCAGGTACAGCGAACCGGGCAGCGTGATTCGAGAGAGCACGAACTGCAGGTACTCCGCCGTCGGTCGACCCGGTCTGATTCCCGGGATGAAACCGCCGTACTTCTTCATGTCGTCGGCGCGTTCGACCGGGTCGAACGTAATGCCGACGTAGAAGTAGGTGAAGAAGATGATCAACGCGAAGTACGTGATGATGTACACCCACGACGACTGGTTGATCAGGTAGTTGGTGACCCAACGCTCGAACGAGGACGCCTTGGTGCCGTTGCTCGTGAGCTGGCTTATCAGCTGCGGGATGTACAACAGCGAGGACGCGAAGATGACCGGGATGACACCGGCCTGGTTCACCTTCAGCGGCAGGTAGGTCGACGTACCGCCGTACTGCCGCCGGCCGACCATCCGTTTGGCGTACTGGACCGGCACGCGGCGTTGGGCCTGCTCGACGAAGACCACGGCGATGATGATCGCCAGGCCGAGAATGCAGATGAGGGTGAAGACGAAGGCGCCCGCGTTCTGCAGGATCGTCTGGCCCTCGTTCGGGATCCGGGCCGAGATCGAGGTGAACATCAGCACGCTCATGCCGTTGCCGACACCGCGGTCGGTGACCAACTCGCCGAGCCACATGATGATGCCGGTACCGGCCGTCATGCACAGGACCATGGTCGACAGCGTGAACAGGTCCGTCTTGTACAAGATCGCGCCCTGGCAGCTCGGGAACAGCTGACCCGAGCGAGCCAGGGCGATGAAGCCGGTGGACTGCAGGATGCCGAGCGCGATGGTCAGGTAGCGGCTGTACTGGGTCAGCTTCTGCTGGCCGGACTGCCCCTCCTGCTTGAGCTGCTCGAAGCGCGGGATGACCACGACCAGCAGCTGGATGATGATGCTGGCCGTGATGTAGGGCATGATGCCCAGCGCGAACGCGGACAGGCGCAGCAGCGCACCGCCGGAGAAGAGGTTGATCAGCGAGTAGACGTTCGCGTTGGCGCCGTTGCTCGCCTGCTTGATACACGCATTGATCGCGGTGGTGTTGGTGTTCGGCGTCGGGATCGAGGCGCCGAGCCGATACAGCGCCAGCATGGCCAGCGTGAACAGCAGCTTCTTGCGCAGGTCGGGCGTCTTGAACGCCGATGCGAATGCGCTGAGCACGAATCCTCCTGCTTGGGCGAACTTGTCCAGTCTTGCCGATCGGCCGGTGGCAGTTCACCGCAGGCCACGAGCCCCGGTCCGGGCGGCCCGCTCAGGCTAACAGTCTGGATCTGAGGGGCCGAAAAAAGCTGCGGCGGGACCAGACCCGAACCCACGCCTCAGTGTGCCCGGTGCCCGGCCCCCGCCGCAGCGTGTACTGCTTAACGCTCGGTTACCGAACCGCCCGCGGCGATAATCTTCTCGCGCGCGGTGTCGGAGAACTTGTCGGCCGTGATGTCCAGCCTGACACTGCCCAGATCCCCGTTGCCGAGGACCTTGACCGGCTCGCCCTTGCGGACCGCTCCGGACTCGACGAGCTCGTCCACGCCGATCGTGCCGCCCTTGGGGAACAGCTCGGCCAGTTTGGCCACGTTGACGACCTGGTACTCGACCCGGAAGCGGTTGGTGAAGCCCTTGAGCTTCGGCAGCCGCATGTGGATCGGCATCTGGCCGCCCTCGAAGCGGGCTGGCACCTGGTAGCGAGCCTTGGTGCCCTTGGTACCGCGACCGGCGGTCTTACCCTTGGAGCCCTCACCGCGACCCACGCGGGTCTTCTTGGTGTGTGACCCGGCGGCCGGGCGCAGGTGGTGAACCTTCAGCGTCATCGCTTACTCAACCTCCTCGACCGACACGAGGTGCGTGACAGTCTGGATCATGCCCCGGAACTCCGGGCGATCTTCCTTGACTACGACGTCCCGGATCCGGTGCAGGCCGAGCGAACGCAACGTCTCGCGCTGGTTCTGGCGGTACCCGATCCCCGACTTGGTCTGGGTGATCTTCAGGCGAGCCATTGCTTATGCCCCTTGCCCGGCGCGCGCGCGCAGCATGCCGGCCGGAGCAACGTCCTCGAGCGGCAGGCCGCGGCGAGCCGCGACCTCCTCGGGGCGGACGAGCGCCTTCAGGGCAGCGACGGTCGCGTGCACGATGTTGATCGGGTTGTCCGAGCCCAGGGACTTCGACAACACGTCGTGGATGCCGGCGCACTCGAGAACGGCGCGCACCGGACCACCGGCGATGACGCCGGTACCCGGGCTGGCCGGCTTGAGCAGCACAACGCCCGCCGCAGCCTCCCCCTGGATCGGGTGAGGGATCGTCGCGCCGATGCGCGGCACGCGGAAGAAGTGCTTCTTGGCCTCCTCGACGCCCTTGGCGATCGCCGCGGGCAC